>JALRJT010000101.1 GCA_023254985.1 Ilumatobacteraceae bacterium
GGTGACGAGGTCACCCTCGCGGTTGGCGTACTCCTCGAACTTGCGGTCGGACTCGACCTGGCGGATGCCCTGGCTCATCACCTGCCGGAAGGTCTGGGCGGCGATGCGGCCCATCTCCGACTTCTTCGGCGTGTCGTCACGCTCGTTGATCCAGTTGCCGTCGTCGTCGACGTCGTAGGCCGTGAACGTGATGTCCATGTTCTCCGGGTTGATGCCGACGATGACTTCCTCGGCTGCTCCCGGACGCTTCTTGTAGGCCGTCGCGAGTGCCTCGACGAGGACCTGCAAGAGCGAGTCCACGGAAATGCCACGGTCGCCCGCGAGCATGCGAATTGCCTCTGTCATATCAAGATTGCTCATGATGCATTGACCTCCGTATCTCTACGACTTCTTCGAGCCCGGCTTCGGTGCCGGACCCCACTGGAAAACCGTCTTTGCCTTTTCGATCGACGAATAGTCGACGACCGTTTCTTTCAACTCGGCGTCTTCGCTGCGCACGGTGACGCGCGAATCATCTGCCGCCACGATCACGCCCTGCACGCGACGCGTGCCGTCGACGGGTGCGACGAGACGAATGTTGGCGGTCTTGCCAATCTCGCGCTGGAAGTGCTTCGGGGTGCGCAAGGTGCGCTCGAGACCCGGGCTTGTGACTTCGAGCGTGTAGCGACCCGGCATCGGGTCGTTGTGGTCGAACTCGCGGGAAATCAGCCGCGTGATCAGCGCGATCGTGTCGAGGCTCACCCCGGACGGCTGACCGGGCTGGGTGTCGACGGTGACGCGCAGGATGCCGCCGGCGAATTCGAGGTCGTAGAGGTCGAGTCCGAGGTCGGACACGATCGGGGTGACGATCTGGGCGACTCGGTCGACGACAGGGCCAGACTGCGTGGTGCCACTCGTACTCGCCATGTTCAACCTCCTCTCCCGACCGGTGCCTGCCCCGGCTCGCGCCGACGCCCACACCGCCCGATAAGACAACAAAAGGCGTGGGTCGAAAAACCCACGCCTTTTCGTTCTACGAACTTCAAAGGACGCATAAATCATACCTCCGCCAACTACCGTTGGCACGTGGTCAAGCGCCTCTCCAGCCTGTTCGTGCGCACCCTGCGGGACAATCCCGTGGACGCCGAAGTGCCGAGCCACCGACTGTTGGTGCGCGCTGGATACATCCGTCGCGCGGCCCCCGGTGGCTACACCTGGCTCCCCCTCGGCTGGGCCGTGTTCCAGAACGTGGCGCGGGTGATCCGCGAGGAAATGGACGCAATCGGCGCACAGGAAGTGAACTTCCCGGCCCTCCTTCCCCGCGAGCCCTACGAGGCCACCAATCGCTGGACCGACTACGGCGACACGCTGTTTCGCCTGCAAGACCGCCGCAAGGTCGACTATCTACTGGGCCCGACGCATGAAGAGATGTTCACGCTCCTCGTGAAGGACCTGTACTCGAGCTACAAGGACTTGCCCGTGTGGCTGTATCAGATCCAGAACAAGTTCCGCGACGAGGCCCGACCCCGCGGCGGCCTGTTGCGTGGTCGCGAGTTTTCGATGAAGGACTCCTACAGCTTCGACGTCGATGATGCCGGCCTCCAGAAGAGCTACGACGCGCACCGCGATGCCTACATTCGCATCTTCGATCGCCTCGGGCTTCCGTTCGCGATCGTCTCGGCGATGTCCGGCGCGATGGGTGGATCTGCCTCCGAAGAGTTCCTCTTCCCGTGCGACATCGGCGAGGACACCTTCGTCACCTGCACGAAGTGCGACTACTCGGCCAACACCGAAGCCGTGCGTGTCGGTCAATCCGCAGACGTCGATCCTTCCGCCACGCCCGCCGCGCTCGTCGTCGACACGCCGAACACTCCGACCATCCAGACCCTCGTCGATTTGTTCAACGACCGTGCCGATCTCGCCCGCAGCGACCGCAAGTGGACGGCGAGCGACACCTTGAAGAACGTGGTGGTCAACGTGCGTCACCCGGACGGCCGCGTCGAGCCACTCGCCATCGGCGTGCCGGGCGATCGTGAAGTCGACATGAAGCGACTCGAGGCGCAACTCTCACCAGCCGAAGTCGAGCCCTTCGACGAGACGCACTTCGCCACGCACCGCACACTGAAGAAGGGCTACATCGGACCGGGCATCCTCGGCTCCGACAACCCGTCACACATTCGCTACTTGCTCGACCCACGCATCGCCCGTGGCAGCGCCTGGATCACCGGCGCGAACGAATACGGCAAGCACGTCATGCACCTCGTCTACGGCCGTGACTTCGAGGCCGACGGCGTGATCGACGTGGCCGAGGTTCGCGACGATGACGTGTGCCCGAGGTGTGCATCGGCACTCAACGTGAAGCGTGGGATCGAGATCGGCCACGTGTTCCAGCTCGGTCGCAAGTATGCAGACACCCTGGGACTCTCGGTGCTTGACCAGAACGGCAAGCAACAGGTCGTCACCATGGGCAGCTACGGCATCGGCGTATCGCGCGCAGTTGCCGCCGTCGCCGAGGCCACACACGACGAACTTGGACTGCGCTGGCCGCGCGAGATCACCCCGTTCGACGTGCACATCGTGATCGCCGGCAAAGACGACGGCGCGATCACGTCGGCCGCCGAAGACATCGCCACGCAATGTGAGTCGCTCGGACTACGCGTCGTGATCGACGACCGAGTCGGCGTCTCCCCCGGAGTGAAGTTCAAGGACGCCGAACTGCTCGGCTTCCCGACGATCATCGTCGCCGGTCGCGGAATCGCCAATGGCACGGTCGAAGTTCGAGATCGTCTGGCGGGAACGACGAGCGAAGTCGCCCTTGCAGACGCGGCACGCCACGCGCACCACCTGAGCATCCAGGGATAGTTCGTGCACGTCCTCCACGGCACCGTCGCTCACTACGAATGGGGCGACAAAGAGGCGCTTCCTGATTTCCTCGGTGCACTCACCAACGGCAAACCGTGGGCCGAGCTCTGGTTCGGCACGCACCCCGGTGGTCCGTCACAGGTGACGACCACGACTGGCACCACGCCGTTGTCCGACGTCGTCGGCAACCTGTCGTTCCTCGTCAAGGTGATCGCCGCAGCAGAGCCGTTGTCGCTGCAAACACACCCGACGACTGAGCAGGCTCGCGAAGGCTTCGCACGCGAGAATGCACGTGGCATTCCCCTCGATGCAGCGCAGCGCATCTATCGCGACGCATCCGCCAAGCCAGAACTCCTCATCGCACTCTCACGCTTCGAAGCAGTGAGCGGCTTCCGCGACGTCACTGAAACCTTGGAGCTCTTTGCTCGACACAACTGGAGAGACTTAGCAACTCGACTCTCTCGCGACGGCATCGAGGGATTCGTACGCTTCGCACTCGGTCAGTCGCGTCACGAGCTGCCGACCAACCTCCCCGACTACGCAGCACGACTCGCCGAACATTATCCCGGCTCAGGTGGTGTGCTCATCTCGCTCCTCATGCACCACGTCGTCCTCGAGGCAGGCCAGGCGTTGTTCTTGGACGCCGGCAACGTGCACTCGTATCTCTCCGGGTTCGGCGTCGAGGTGATGTCCTCGAGCGACAACGTCGTGCGCGCTGCGTTCACCCGCAAGCACGTGGACGCAGAGGAGTTCATGCGCGTGAGCAACTTCACCCCCATGCCACCGCCGATCGTCAACCAGGCACGCAACGACGACCGCATCGAATACTTTGCGCCGACGAGGGCGTTCGGCGTCCAGCGCATCGACGGCGACAAGCGCGTCACAGTGCGTTCCACGCATGCTGCCGAGATCGTGCTCTGCGTCTCGGGTGGCGATGAAACGTTGCACAAGGGCCAGGCGTGCTTGTTACGTCACGGCGAATCACTGACCATCGATGAACCTGCCAGCGTCTTTCGATGCTGGGGCTGAGCATGAAACGCATCGTCGCCGGTCTCGTTGCGCTCGCAAGCGTGCTCGGCATCGGCGTCGCAGATGCGAAGACTCCGCCTCCACCTCCGCAACCCGCGTTACTCGTCCTCGGTGACAGTCTCACATGGGGCACGAACTACCGCGGCTTTGGCAATGTGACTCCGAAGCTGAAGGCGGTCGGCTACTTCAACACCCTCGTCGTCGATGGTGTCTTTGCGCGCAACATCTCAGGACCTGCCGGCACGGCGCGCAACGGCGTGAAGACCGTCAAGAAACTCTCGACGAAGGGTCTGCGCGCAAACGCCGCGATCATCGCGCTCGGCAGCAACGACTTGCAGCACTCTGCAGATCCGGTGTTCTACGCCAAGCGCATCCGTGAACTGCTCGATCTCGTCGGACCGATTCCGGTCGTGTGGTTCAACGTGTGGCGTACGGATGCCAGGTACCATCTCCTTGAAATGACTCGAATACAGAATCGGAATGCCAAACCGAATCTAAGCGGTAATTCTGTTCATTCTGATAGACTGAGATTGAACTTCCGGAAAATAGCAAAATGTCGATATTAGTATCAGT
>JALRJT010000103.1 GCA_023254985.1 Ilumatobacteraceae bacterium
GTCTCGCCAGCGGGAGAACTCGTCACTTACATCGACGTCCCGCTCCCGGGTCCGCGCCTGCCACACGACATGGTGTTCACCGAAAACTATTCGATCGTCAATGACTGCCCGCTGTTCTGGGACCCCGACCTCCTCGAGCGTCAGGTGTATGCGAATCGCTTTCATCCGGAGATGCCGATGCGACTGGGCGTGATCCCACGTCATGGTTCGACGAGGGACATCGTCTGGTTTGACTGTGAGCCAACCTTCGTCCTTCACTGGATCAATGCATACGAAGACGGTGATGAGATCGTCGTCGACGGGTACTTCCAGTCGGATCCCGCGCCGTATCTTCCACCAGATGCAACGATCGACGAACGGCTGTTTCGTTATCTCGACCTGCATTCGATGCAATCCCGGCCGTATCGCTGGCGCCTGAACTTAAAGACCGGTGCGGTTAAAGAGGGTTCGTTGTCCGACACCATCACCGAATTTGGCGTCATCAATAATCAGGTTGCAGGCAAGAAATACGGCGTCACCTACAGCGCGATTCCAACCGAAGGATGGTTCACCTTCGACGGCGTGATTCGCCACGAGATCGAAAGTGGAAGGGAAGAAGTAGTGCGCCTCCCGGAAGGAGTCTTCTGCAGCGAGGCGGTGTTTGCGCCGCGGGTTGGTTCTCAGGCCGAAGACGACGGTTATCTCCTGACGTACACGATCGACGTCAACAACGACAAGAGCGAGTGCGTGATCTTCGACGCACAGCGAATGACAGAGGGACCCGTTGCACGAGTCGAGCTCCCTGAACGCATCTCGAGCGGGACTCACGCATGGTGGGATGATCGCTCCACGTCATTGACGTCGTGAACTCACGACCGCGCGCCGTCATCACTGGTGCGACTTCGGGGATCGGTCTCGAATTCGCCACCGACTATGCACGTCGCGGTTACGACCTCTTGCTTGCTGCCCGAACGTCAAGTGACCTGGAGCAGATATCACAGGACCTCGCTGCGCGATTCGGGGTTGAGTGTTCGACCTGTGTTGCTGACTTGTCGTCATTGGATGGGGTGGAGAAGTTCATCGCCTCGGTGAGCGACGCTGGTGCGCCCGATGTACTGGTTTTGAATGCCGGTGTCACGATGGCGGCACGAGTGGGGACGACGTCGGTCGAAGTGATCGACGACGTGATGACGCTGCTTGCGCTCGGACCGATGATTGCAATCGAGCGCATCGCGCCACTGATGGTCGAACGGGGAAGGGGTGACATCGTCATCGTGTCGAGCATTGCCTCGCAGATTCCGATGCCGCGTTCTGCTGTTTATGCCTCGGCCAAGGCCGCAATCACCTCGTATGGGAGAAGCGTCCATCGCGAGTTGCGCGAATCGGGGGTTCGGGTTGCCGTGGTGAACCCGGGATACGTGCGCACCAATCTCCATCGAGCAGCTGGACTCGATCACCTCGCGAAGGTGGTTCCCTCCTGGCTGTGGCTGGATGCGAGTGCGGTCGTTCATTCAGCCAATCGGGCTCTCGATCGGGGAAGGGACAGTGTGACCCCCGGTTTTATCTACCGAGTGAGCAGGCCATTCCTCGCAAGTGATGCGGCGCAGAACTTTTGGCGTCGACTCGTGCGCCGGAATCGAACTACGCGCTGAGCGCGCCGTCGAGAGCAGTGCAGAACGGGTAGGTGGTCAGTCGCTCGACCGAATCTGCGTGCACGAGGAACTGATCCTCAAGCTTGACTCCTTGGTGCGACTCAGGGTCGCCGACATAGCTCTCGATGCACAGCACCATGTTTGCTTCGATCGACCCGGGGAAGTCGAACGAACCATCCGGCTCGACCCGAGGAACGTTGGGGTGCTCGCCGGCCATGCCGAGCCCGTGGGCGAGGACGTAGTAGCCGTAGTCGCGGTGCTGTTCTGGCACGACGTATGCGGCGCGGGCGAAGTCTTCGAATGATTTCCCCGCCGCGAGGTTGGACGCATTGTGCTCGAGTTGTTCTCGTGCGATCCGGTAGAGCCGACGTTGGGTGTCGGTTGCCGGAACGTCGCCGCAGAGGAAGGTTCGGGAAAAGTCGACCGCATAGTTCATGACGCCGAGTGCATCGGTGTCGAAACAGACGAGGTCGCCTTCCTTCATCTTGGAATTCGACGATTCCTGGAAATAAGGAAACGTCCGCACGCCACTCTGGAAGAGCCGAGTTGAGACGAACTCGCCGTCACGTGCAATCAGGCCTTCATGGAACTTCGACCACACCTCGTTCTCGGTTGCGCCCGGAGTAATTGCGGCCTCGAGGTTGGCCGTGGCGAGATCGACCTGCAACACGGCATATCGCATCACGTCGAGTTCGAGTGGTTGTTTGATCATCCTCGAATGCTGGAAGATCGGAGTCGCATCGGTGAGTTGCACACCTTGTGCCCGCAAGGCATCGGTGAAGGTGAAGTCGACGAGTTCAACTGCGAGCGACATCGAGTCCTTGCCTTGCACTCTCGCCAAGATCCCAACGATCTCCTGTGCAAACTTCTGGTTGTTGGCGACATAGTGGGGAGTCTTCTTGGCGGTGATCCCCGTTGAGGTTCGGATCTCGGAGATCGTCGGGAGTCCCTCGGAGAGGTGTTCGCCGAGGTTGAACTCAAAGAGGATCGTCGGACCGTCGGCAAAATGCAGGAGGAATCGGGAGGGTCCCATGAGGCCCCACACAGTCATATTGCGCGAGCCCGTTGCGTACATGATGTTGATGGGATCGGGCGTGAGCACCGCGCTGACGCCCATGTGCTTCATCATCGAAGTCAGACGATGCTGCCGCTGTAGGTAGAGGGCGTTGAGGTCGATGTTGAGCACGGAATAAGTATGTCACCTGAGATTTCTGAATTGCATGGCTGGCCGCTTGGCTACGATTCAGCCATGGCAACGGCAGAACTTCGCGAATCCCTGAAGCAGCGTGCGTGCGAGACGATCGATCGGCTGAAGAACGATCTCGTTGGTATCAGCACCGACATCCATGCCCACCCAGAGGAGAACTGGGAGGAAGTGTTCGCGCACTCCCGGCTCACGGATGCGCTCGGCGACAATGGCCACGACGTTCGTCGCAAGGCCTATGACCTCGACACTGCGTTCGAGTTGCGCACGGGTTCGAAAGGCTCGACCGTTGCGGTGTTGTGTGAGTACGACGCGTTGCCTGGAATTGGCCATGGCTGCGGACACAACATCATCGCGGCCGCTGGACTCGGTGCTGGACTTGCACTTGCACCACTCGCTGAAGAAGCGGGTGGACGTCTTCGTCTGATGGGCACACCTGCCGAAGAGGGTGGTGGCGGAAAGATTGAGATGGCCCGCCGCGGAGCCTTCGATGGAGTGCAGGCCGCGATGATGGTGCATCCCTACGACACGGATCTCGCACGCATGAACGCGATCGCGATCCAGCACGCACTCGTCAAATATGTCGGCGAAGCTGCGCATGCTGCAGTGGCCCCACACAAGGGACGCAACGCGCTCGATGCGGCTGTTCTCGGTTACATGAACGTCGCCGCGCTTCGCCAGCACATCATGCCGACCGAGCGCATCCACGGAATCTTCCTCAAGGGTGGCGAGAAGCCGAACATCGTGCCACGAGAGACCGAAATGGACTGGTACGTGCGATCGAACACCATCAATACCCTGCAGCCGCTCAAGCAGCGAGTCGCAGCATGCCTCGAAGGCGGTGCGCACGCCGCAGGATGCCACATGCATTTGGAATGGCAACCCAATCCATTTGCCGACATCGTCGACAACATCCCGTTGCTCTCGGCGTACGTATCGAATGCTGCACGACTCGGTCGAAGTTTGACTACAGAAGAACTTCCGGGCACTGGTGGCGGATCGACCGACATGGGCAACGTGAGCTACTTGACTCCGTCGATCCATCCGATGATTGCAGTTGCACCGAGCGGTATTTCACTCCACACCCCTGAGTTCGCCGATCATGCGATATCCGAAGCGGCAACGAAGGCGATCATCGACGGTGCCAAGATCATGGCGATGACCGCGATCGACATGTGGACGAACGATGCACTGGCAAACGAAGTGCGAGAAGCCTTCGGAGACGGTGTGGTTCCGGAAGGTGTGCTCTAAGAATTCGTCAG
>JALRJT010000132.1 GCA_023254985.1 Ilumatobacteraceae bacterium
CATTCGTTGAACCATCGCGCGAGAATACCATGAGCGGTCATAAAATACAATCTGATTCGCGGCTGGCATTCGCTTCGCCGGTCGCATAGAGGCCCGGAATGGTGGTCTGGAGTTCGTAGTCCACCCATGCACCGCCCATCGTGTAGTGCGTTGCCGGGTAGATGCGCATCGGCGTTTTGTACGGATCCTCACCTGCGATGCGCTCGTACATTTCGAAGAGATTGCCGTAGCGCTCTTCGACGACGTCGCGACCGAGACGGTTGATCGCCGCGGAGAAGTCGAGGTTCACTCCGTTCTTCAACGGGCCGACGCCGTGACCCTTGTCGACGAGTCGCTTGGCGGCACGCGAGGAGATGTCGCGCGGCGCAAGGTTCCCATACGACGGATACAAACGCTCGAGGTAATAGTCACGCTCGTCTTCGGGAATCTCATGTGCGGGTCGCGAATCCCCCGCCTTCTTCGGCACCCATACGCGGCCGTCGTTGCGCAACGACTCGCTCATCAGGGTGAGCTTGGATTGGAACTCATCGCTCTGCGGAATGCAGGTCGGGTGGATCTGGGTGTAACACGGGTTGGCGAAAAGCGCACCTCGACGGTGAGCGCGCCACGCAGCGGTGACGTTGCAGTTCATCGCGTTGGTGGAGAGGAAGAACACGTTGCCGTAACCACCAGTTGCCAACACGACTGCGTGAGCTGCGTGCGACTGGATCTCCCCCGTCAACAGATCGCGCACCACGATGCCGGCGCAACGTCCGTCAACGGTGACGACGTCAATCAACTCGGTGCGATTGAAGAGTCGCACTCCGCCGAGGCCGATCTGACGGGCAAGCTGCTGATACGCACCAAGCAACAACTGCTGGCCCGTCTGGCCACGTGCATAGAAAGTTCGGGAGACCTGTGCGCCACCGAAGGAACGATTGTCGAGCAATCCGCCGTACTCGCGAGCGAACGGCACACCCTGGGCGACCATCTGGTCGATGATGTTCACCGACACCTGCGCGAGTCGATATACGTTGGCCTCGCGTGAGCGGAAGTCGCCACCCTTGATCGTGTCCATGAATAGACGATTCACCGAGTCGCCGTCGCCTTGATAGTTCTTTGCCGCGTTGATGCCACCCTGTGCGGCAATCGAGTGCGCGCGGCGCGGTGAGTCGTGGAACGTGAAGGCGTCAACTTGATAGCCGAGTTCGGCGAGCGTTGCTGCTGCTGATGCGCCCGCGAGTCCGGTGCCGACGACGATGACCTTGAACTTGCGCTTGTTGTTGGGGTTCACCAACTTGGCGTTTGCCTTGTAGTTGTCCCACTTATCTCCGAGTGGGCCGGTAGGGATCTTGGCGTCGAACGCAACCATCACAGACTCCTATTTCACGATTCCGGCTAGGACCGCCACGGGGAACGAAACGTTGCCGACGACGACCACCGTCGCGATGCCGACGGCGAAACCACGACGCCAGGAGTTGAAGCGCGGGTTGTTCCACCCAAGCGACTGGAAGAAGCTCCACGCGCCGTGGAAGAGATGGATGCCAAGCAGGATGTTGGCAACGATGTAGAACGCGGCGACAACCGGCCGGTCAAGGCTGCGCACGACGTTGTTGTAAACCTCACCGCGCACGAACTCGCCGTCAGTGCCGATCGCATTCACGGTGCCGAACGTGAGATCGAGAAGGTGCCAAACGAGGTATGCAAGCACGATGATGCCCGTCCAACGCATAGTGCGGCTGGCAAAGTTGGCGACTTGATAGTCGCGCGGACCCTGATACTTCACCGCACGTGCAGTCCGGTTCAGTCGTGTGAGCGACCAGGCCGCATGGAGGTGCAGCGCGAGCATGGTGATCAAACCCCCGCGCAGGATCCACAACACGACACCCTTTGGCGCGATCGGATACAGCAGTTCCTTCAGAAACTCTGCATAGTGGTCGAGGTCCGCTTGCCCGAAGTACATCTTCAGGTTGCCGATCATGTGGAAGACGACGAAGCCGATCATCGCCAGTCCGCTGATCGCCATCACGTACTTCTTGCCGACCGCTGTCGAATAGAGATCGAGGAAGAAGGGCCGACGGCGCCGGCTGGAGACCGCAGTAGCGGACACTGGACCGCGGCGGAGACCAGTCGAGTCGAGAGTCGAATTCATATGGTGTAAATCACGCTAGTTCTGGGGCTGGGGCGGCCTACAACTGTGAGATCGGGAGGGGTCGTCCCGACGGGCGTGAACCTCGTCTCAGTGTGGACCCACGCCCACCATCTGGGGCTTGAGCGCCCCGCGGCATTTCGCTCGGGCACCCGCGGATTCTCTACACTTTCCAAGACACCATCCATGGGGTTGCCTCTCGCGCGCCCCAATACACATCGGAGAAATCACACGTGACGTCACTACTCGCAGCAGAAGGCGGCTGGCAAAGCTTCACCCTGAAGGGCGGTGAGTGGGCGATCCTCGGACTTTCTGGTGCGGCCGCCATCCTTGCCCTCCTCGTCGGCTGGGCGCTCGTCGTCCAGGTCCTCAAGCAAGACGAGGGAACCCCTCGCATGCAGGAGATCGCGCGTGCGATCCAAGAGGGTGCGTGGGCATACCTCAAGCGTCAGTTCAAGACAATCGGATGGATCCTCGTGCCGGTCGGCGCGATCGTGTTCTTCACCTCGGTCGCTATTGAAAAGCCAGGTGACATCGAGGCGCTCTCGTTCGTCGAGTCTGGCCTCTATCGAACGATCGCCTTCGTGCTCGGTTGCGTGGCTTCGGGTCTCACCGGATACATCGGCATGACACTCGCCACGCGCGGCAACGTGCGCACGGCAGCAGCTGCTCGTCAAGGTTCGATGAAGCGTGCCCTTGAGGTCGCATTCCGCACGGGTGGTGTCGCCGGAATGTTCACCGTTGGTCTCGGCCTTCTCGGAGCGACGGTCATCATCGCCATCTTCCAGAACACCTCGTCGGCGATGCTCGTCGGCTTCGGCTTCGGTGGTTCGCTGCTTGCCTTGTTCCTTCGGGTGGGTGGCGGCATCTTCACCAAGGCCGCAGACGTTGGTGCCGACTTGGTCGGCAAGGTCGAAGCGGGAATTCCAGAAGACGATCCACGCAACCCGGCGACGATCGCCGACAACGTGGGCGACAACGTCGGAGACTGCGCAGGCATGGCCGCTGACCTCTTCGAGAGCTACGAAGTCACGCTCGTCGCCTCGATCATCTTGGGTGTCGCAGCGTTCTCCTCGATCGGTTTGAACCCGGCACTCGGTCTCGTGTTCCCGTTGGCTGCTCGCGCCGTGGGCGTACTCGCCTCGATCGCCGGCGTGTTCGCCGTGCGCGCCAAGGACGGCGAAACGAACGCATTGAAGCCGATCAACCGAGGCTTCCTCACCGCAGGAATCATCACCGTCATCGGCACGCTCGCACTGGCGCTGTACTACGTCGGTAACCCGTCGAAGGGTGATGCGGGCCACGATGGTTCGACGATCTCAATGTCGGGAGTCGGCTGGCGCGTGTTCGGCGCAGTCGTCGTCGGTCTGATCCTCGCTCAGGTGCTCAGCCGCTTGACCGAGTACTTCACTGGCACCGAGTACGGCCCAGTCGAGGAAATCGCTGAGTCCGCAGAGACCGGCCCAGCAACCGTCGTGTTGTCAGGAACGTCCGCAGGTCTCGAGTCCTCGGTGTACGCCATCGTGTGCATTGCCATCGCACTCGGCGCAACGCTGTGGATGGGTGGCGGCAACATCCAGTTCTCGCTCTACCTCGTCGCGCTGTGCGGCATGGGAATGCTCGCCACCACCGGCGTCATCGTCTCCGAGGACACCTTCGGCCCGGTCTCCGACAATGCCGCTGGCATCGCGGAGATGGCCGGCGAGTTCGAGGGTGAGCCACGCAAGATCATGGTCGGCCTCGATGCAGTGGGCAACACCACCAAGGCCGTGACCAAGGGCTTCGCCATCGGATCGGCCGTCATCGCGGCAGTTGCGCTCTTCGCCTCGTACATCGAGACGATCGCGAGCGAGCTCAAGCTCGAGGCCAAGGGTGACGACATCTTCACGGCCGTCGAAACCCAGATCAACGTCGCCGACGTGAAGACCTTCATCGGTCTCCTCATCGGTGGTTCGATCGCGTTCATGTTCTCGGCGCTTGCCATCCGTGCGGTGGGTCGCACCGCAGGCGTCGTCGTGCAGGAAGTGCGCAACCAGTTCAAGGATGGCGGCATCATGGCCGGCACCAAGAAGCCTGACTACGCACCGGTCATCGACATCTGCACCGCGGCATCGCTGCGCGAGCTCACCACCCCGGCACTGCTCGCCATCTTGACCCCGGTCATCGTCGGCTTCGGCATCGGTTACGCGGCACTCGGTGGCTTCCTCGCCGCCGTCATCCTCACCGGCCAGTTGATGGCCAACTACCTGAGCAACGCAGGTGGTGCATGGGACAACGCCAAGAAGTACATCGAGGACGGCCACCACGGTGGCAAGGGCTCCGATGCGCACAAGGCAGCCGTCATCGGTGACACCGTCGGTGACCCGTTCAAGGACACCGCCGGCCCGGCGCTCAACCCGCTCATCAAGGTGATGAACCTCGTGGCGCTGCTCATCTTGCCCGCGATCATCAACCTGAAGGACAACGACTCCGCACGGTTGACGATTTCGGGAATCTCGCTCGCGATCCTCGTAGCAGCAATCATGTTCTCGCGCCGCAAGGCCGCGAGCATGGTCGCCGCCTGACCTCAGCTTCCAGAATCATTCGGTGCTGACGTGTCGAACATTCGATACCTCAGCACCGAATGGATCGAAGCGGTGAGCAGACGTATCGCAAACTCGCCCGAGATTCAGTCACTCGCCGCGAACCATCAGGTCGGTGTCACGCAAGTCGTGTCCGGCACGCCCTTCGGCGATGTCACCTACAACTTCCAGGTCGGTGCCGGGCGCGCAACGTTTTCCTCCGGTCCCGCATCGCCTGAAGACGTCCGCTTCAGCGAGTCATGGAAGACCGCACTCGCCATCAACAACGACTCACTCTCTCCGGACGAAGCGATCCTGCTCGGACACGTGACGTTCTCCGGCGACCACACGAAGTTGGTCGCCGCGGGTGACGTGTTTGCACTCCTCGATTCGGTGTTCGAGGAAGTCCGTGCGTTGACGACGTTCGCTTAAGCGGCAAGTACGAGCGACCGCATCGAGAGCGAGACCATCTCACATCCCGCGACGAAGGTGCGCAGTGGAGAGTCTGCGGCCTCAGCCAGTCCCGCGATGTAGGCAACGAGAAGGAAGTGCTCTGGTGTCGGCACCGACAGATTCGCATCTGGTCGATCGAGTGCCTCGATGATGCGTCCGGGATTCGCACCTTCGGCCACGTCCTTGACCGCCTGATCGAACTCGATCGCCCACGGCTCACCGAAGCCATCTCGGCCCCACGAGATGCGGCCGAGATGTCATGGACGACTCAGGAGTAGAACGGATTCGCGCCGGTGGAGTGGTCGGTCAGGTCGCGCACCTTGGTGATCTGCGGAACCTGCGCGGAGATCGTCGTCTGCACACCTTCGAGCATCGTCTGACGACTCATCGAGCAACCGTGGCATCCTCCACCCATCGTGAAGTAGGCGGTGCCTTCGGTGTCGTGACCCGCAAACGTGACAAAACCACCGTGCGCAGCGAGCGCTGGGTTGACCTCACCGGAGACGATCGCTTCGATTTGTGCCGAAACCTCATCGTCGCGCACGAGACCCTCGACGTTCGGCGCCTTCGGCTTGTTCGGGTTGCGAATCAGGAGGCCCTGAGCATCACTGTGATCGATGACGGCACCCTGGAATGACTCGACGTCTTTCCCCGGGATGATGACCTTCAGACCGTTGATCGTGCGCACCTCATCGGTGAACGCAGCTTTGGTGAAGAAGTCAAAGGAGAGGTCGTAGCGGAAGTCCTCGCCTGGCTGAGAGAGGATCTCGAGACGAAGACCCAGCTGCGCACCTTCGGTCTCGGCATCCCGCAATTCGACCAACTTGGTGTGTGCGTGAGGCGTGATGTCGATGATCGTGTTCGACTTGTCGGTTTCTGCGGTTGCTGCGAAGGGGCTCACGGCGCTCAGGCTATCGGCGCTGTCCTCTTCGATGGGAAGTCAAGCGTCGGTTCGCCCAGGTCGTGCGTCACCGCATGGGCATCTCGAGAAGTATGTCGTCGACGAAAAACGTCTATTCAGAGGTGGGTACACTTGAGTCGTACGCACGGGGAGTCCGTTGGTTCGACGGGCTGAGAGGGTGGTCGCCACCACCGACCCGCACACCTGATCTGGGTCATGCCAGCGGAGGGAGCGCAATGGAACGAACAACTGCAGTCGTCGTGATCGGCGGGATGGCACCAGATCGCCGTCTAGCCAAGATCCTCACCCAACCCGATCTCGTCGTGGCCGCCGACGTCGGTCTGCACCACGCCATCGACCTCGGGCTACGCGTGAATGCCGTGGTCGGCGACATGGACTCCGTTGACCGTGCGGTCCTCGTCGGAGCCGAAGTCAACGGTGTCGAAGTCGTCCGCTCACCGAGCGACAAGGACCTGACGGATACCGAACTTGCGCTTCGCCATGCGATCGAACGTGGCGCGACCCACCTCACCGTCGTCACCGGTGGAGGCGGACGACTCGACCATCAGCTCGGCGTGATCGCTTCGCTCGCCCACCGCGAGTTCGCCCACTGTCTAATCACCGCATGGTGGGACACTGCTCGACTCGACGTCTTACATGGACCGACCTCGATCGATGTGACAGGAACGGTCGGCGAAGTGATCGGACTACACGCCTTCGGCGGTGACGCACACGGCGTCATGACGAGCGGGCTCAAGTGGAACGTTTCCCGCGAAACCTTTACTGCCCACTCGAGCCGCGGAGTGAGCAACGAATTCATCCAGCCGACTGCATCAATTTCCTGCGAAAACGGAATTCTCATCGTCACCCGACCTCACGCATTGGAGCACTCATGAAACGACTCTTCGCATTCCTCGCAGCAACGACGCTTGGCGTTGGCTGCAGCTCGTCGTCGACTTCGTCGACCGAGACGACAGAATCTGACTCAACCGAGACCGTCACGCTGACGTTGCTCGCGCACGACTCGTTCGCCTACCCCGAGGGAATCTTCGATGCCTTCACCGCACAAACGGGAATCAACGTCGAGGTCGTGCTCGCAGGCGACGCTGGTGAACTTGTCACTAAGGCTGTGCTCACGAGTGGCAATCCAGAGGGGGACGTCCTCTGGGGCGTCGATAACACGTTGTTGTCGCGAGCACTCGAAGCAGACGTGTTGGTTCCGTATGCTTCGGCGAATCTCTCGACCATGTCTCGTGACGTCACGATCGACATTCCAGGTCACGAAGTCACGCCCGTCGACACCGGTGACGTATGCATCAACTACGACGTCCAGTGGTTCGATGAAGAAGGTCTCACTCCGCCAGGCACCCTCGAGTCACTGACAAACAAGTCGTATGCGAACCGAATCGTCGTTCCGAGCCCACTCACCTCCTCACCCGGACTCGCCTTCCTGATGGCGACGATTGCCGAGTTCGGTGAAGGAAAGTGGCAAGAGTTCTGGGCGACGCTGCGCGACAACGGCGTGCTGGTCGTCGATGGTTGGACCGAGGCCTACACGGTGGAATTCTCCGGCTCCTCGGGCAATGGGGCACACCCCATCGTCGTGAGTTACGGCTCCTCCCCTCCAGCGGAAGTGATCTATGCGAACCCACCGGTGACGACCGCGCCTACGGCGGTTGCCGCGCTCACCTGCTTCGCACAGATCGAATATGCCGGAATCCTCCGCGGATCAGCCCACGTTGAAGAAGCCAAGTTGCTCATCGACTTTCTCACCGACGTTGCGTTCCAAGAGACACTCCCACTGTCACAGTTCGTCTATCCCGCGAACGGCTCAGCGCGACTTCCACAAGAATTCCTTGACTACGCGGTGAAGCCAGAGAACCCCCTGCGCATTGCTCCCGATGTCATCGCCAAGAACCGCACACGCTGGCTTGACGAATGGAAACAAATCGTTGTCAACTCCTGAACTGAACCATCCCTACCGCATCCTGGCGTGGCCACTCCTCGTTGCGCCAATGGCGTTCGTAGTCGTCTTTGCAATCATCCCTACGGCGGTGCTGGCAAGCCGCGTTGAATCGCTCGATGTCGTTGGTGACGTCATTGCGAATCGTTCGATTCGCCAAGCGTTGTGGTTCTCCCTGTGGCAGTCGGTGCTGAGTGCAGTCGTTTGCCTTACCGTTGCGCTCCCCGTCACCTGGGTCATTTCGCGCTTCGACTTTCCAGGCAGGCGTCTCGTGCGATCCTTGGTCACGGTGCCATTCCTCTTGCCAACTGTTGTCGTTGGCGTTGCCTTCCTTGCAGCACTGCCAAACTCACTCGACTACTCACCGGTCGCCGTCATTAGTGCCCACGCATATTTCAACGTCGCGGTCGTCGTGCGAATCGTGGGGTCCCGCTGGGAGTCGATCTCCATGAGTCTTGTACCGGCGGCACAAACGCTCGGGGCGTCGCCCATACGTGCCTCGCTCACGATCACCTTCGCAATCCTGAGCAGGACCTTGCTCACCGCGACCGGACTCGTCGCGCTGTTTTCCTTCACCTCCTTCGGAGTGGTCAGAATGCTCGGAGGACCGTCGTTGTCGACGATCGAGACGGAGATCTATTCACGTGCCGTGTTGATCGGTGATCTTGACGGAGCGATCGTCCTTGCGATCCTGCAGGTGATCTTCCTCGTGATCCTCGGAATGATGCTTCAGCGCGGTGCATCTGGCGCACCGCGTCGCACCGAGCGTTTGGAGCTCAGGCGCAAACCGCTTGCGTCTCACCCCATGCGGGTGATCATCGGTGGAATCATCGCCGTGACGACGAGTGGAATCATCGCACCGTGGTGGGCGACGTTGTCGCGCTCACGTGGTGGCTGGGGATTCATCCGCAAAAGTGAGTTCCGAGACGCACTCGTCGTATCGCTGCGCACGGCTTTGACCTGTGCGATCGTTGCCACGGTGCTCGGCACCTGCAGTGCGCTCGCCGCGTCTTACGGCGGGAAGTATCACCGAGGTACGGCGAAACTCATCGGTTTACCGCTCACCATTTCAGCCGTGGTCATTGGTTTCGGCTTCCTCATCACCTTTGATGAAGGAGCACTCGACTTCAGATCGAGTTGGTTCATCACTCCCCTCGCCCATGCCCTCATCGCCATGCCGCTTGCAACCATCGTCGTCTCACAGGGTGCACGCGCCATCCCTCGCGACGTGAGCGCTGCCGCGATGACGCTCGGGGTCGCACGCCGTCGGGCGTGGATGACGGTCGACGCACCGCTCCTTTCGAAGTCAGTGACATCCGCAGCGGCGCTCTCGATTGCTGTGTCACTCGGCGAATTCGGGGCGTCGAGCTTCCTCTCTCGACGCGATTCGACCACACTTCCCGTCCTGATTGCCCAAGAACTCTCACGGCCTGGTGACCTCCGCACCGCACACGCCTATGTCGTCGCGAGCCTGTTCATCATCGTGGCCGTTGTCGTCATCCTCGGCATCGAATTCGGACAAGGTCGTAGTCGATGACTTTGCAACTCCTCGACATCGCCGCCCAGTACGAAGGCCGCGTGCTGTACCGAAACCTGTCGCTCACCGTGGAGACCGGCGAGATCGTCTCCCTCGTTGGCCCAAGTGGCTCAGGCAAGTCCACCCTGCTACGGATAATCGCCGGAATCGAAGAACCGGTAGACGGACGAGTGCTCCTCGATGGTCGCGATATCACCGAGCTTCCGATCCACCGTCGCGGGATCGGCATGGTCTTTCAAGACAATCAGCTCTTTCCACATCTCAATGTCGCAGGCAACATCGGATACGGACTGCGCATGAACAGGCAATTGTCACCCTCTCGCGTGCAGGAGATGCTCGAGTTGATCGGGCTCCCCGGTTTCGGCGTGCGACAAGTCGACACCCTGTCGGGAGGTGAAGCAAAGCGTGTCGCCCTCGCACGTTCCTTGATCGTGAATCCGCAAGTACTTCTCCTCGACGAGCCACTCACTGGGCTTGATACCGAGTTACATGACCGTCTTCTCGAGGACATCTCGAAGATTCTCCGAGCATCCAAGACAACGGTCGTTCATGTCACTCACGATCTTCGGGAAGCGACGGCACTTTCCAGCAGGATCGTGCAGATCACGATGCTCGACTCACGAACGGCGAGCACCGATAGCGTCACTCGGCCGGAGGCCTGATGTCGAAGGAAAACTGGACCGTGCACGTCGTGTCGACCAACGACATCCTCGACCTTCGTATGGCCGTC
>JALRJT010000135.1 GCA_023254985.1 Ilumatobacteraceae bacterium
ACATCAACTCATTCGCACGGATCGCATCGTCGTTGCCTGGGATCGGGAACTGCACGAGGTCGGGGTTGACGTTCGTGTCTACGACGGCGATGACCGGGATGCCGAGCTTGTTGGCCTCGGTCACGGCGATGTGTTCCTTGACGGTGTCGAGGATGAACACTGCGCTCGGACGCTTGGTGAGACCGCGGATGCCCGAGAGGTTCTTCTGCAACTTCTCCATCTCACGCGAAATCAGGAGAGCTTCCTTCTTCGGCATCAACTCGAACTCGCCGGTGTCGCGCATGCGCTCATATTCCTGCATCTTGGCGACGCGCTTGGCGATCGTGTCGAAGTTGGTGAGCATGCCACCCAGCCAACGCTCATTGACGTATGGCATGCCGCACTTGTCGGCGAAGAACTTGATCGGGTCCTGTGCCTGCTTCTTCGTGCCGATAAACAGCACGCTGCCGCCGTTGGCGACGAGGTCACGGGTGAACTTGTAGGCGGCCTCTGCGCGATCGAGCGTCTGCTCGAGATCGATGATGTAGATGCCGTTGCGCTCTCCGAAGATGAACCGCTTCATTCGCGGGTTCCAGCGGTGGGTCTGGTGTCCGAAGTGGACGCCTGCTTCCAGCATTTGGCGCATGCTGACGATTGCCATGTCTGTCTCCTCCCTGTGGTTTGGTGTCACGACTCCCTTGCGCCGAAGCGACCACAGGACGGGAGCCGTGTGGATTGGTCTGACCACGAGTTGTGGCCGTCGGACAGCCTATCGGTGGGGGTTGCGATCCCCCTCGGCCACGAGCCGCGTGCGGCGCACGCCACAGCGGCGCGGGTCCACGTACCACTCGCCCCGGCGCACCCCGATGTAGGTGACAGAACTGGCCACCCCGACCGACTGACCGACCGCCACCATCTCCCCCGACTGCACCGCAATCGAGGCGAGTCCCCCGTGCGTGACGCGCACCGATCCGGTGTCGATGACCACATACATGGTCCCGGCAACCTGACCCGCGAAGCTCACTCGACCGCGGGCAACGGATGCGAGTTCGCTCCCCGCGCCCGTCGCGTAGTCGATGCCGCGATGACCCGCACAGCGCACACAGCTCGGGCGCTCGAAATCGCGAACGATCGTTTCTGCTGGCGGGAGCTCAAGTCCGCAGGATGCGCTCGCGGCGCGCGGGTCAGCCCACGTCAGCAGCACGCAGACGAGCGCGCATCTGCAGCACCGCCTTGGTGTGAATCTGCGAGACGCGACTCTCCGAGACGCCGAGGACGTCCCCGATTTCGCCGAGCGTGAGATTTTCTTCGTAATAGAGCACCAACACCGTTCGTTCCCTCTCGGGAAGCTTCTTCATTTCCTGGCGCATCACCTTGCGCAATTCATCTGCCTCGACCACCGCATCGGGACTCGTGTCCCGATGCATAGATGAATGTGTATCCGTGGCGGTGTTGTCGGCCACGACGTGGTCGAGTGGTCCGACGGACCCGGCGGCCACGTCACTCAACCACTTCTGCAGTTCTTCCTCGTCAATCCCCAACTTCGTGGCGATCTCGGCGTCCGACGGCGAGCGCCCGAGTTCGTGTTCGAGGTCACTGATCGCGGTCTCGATCGAACGCGACCGTGAGCGCACGCTTCGCGGCACCCAGTCGAGCGCGCGCAGGCTGTCGAGGATGGAGCCGCGGATGCGCGGGATGGCATACGTCTCGAACTTCACACCTTGCGCAGGGTCGAAGCGATCGATCGCATTCATCAGACCGAACACACCCGCCGAGATCAAATCGCCAGTATCGACGCGCTTGGGCAGACCTGCGGCGAGACGACCCGCGACGAACTTGATCAAAGAGGCGTAGTGCACCACGAGCCACTCGCGCGCGCTCGGGTCTTTGTCATCGTGCCACTTCGTCCACGCCTGTTCGACGGTGAGCCGAACCGGCAGGGCGTTCATGCCATCAATTTATGCCCGCGGGTGGGAATCATTGGAACAGCGGAGTTTGGTTCTTTTGCTTTTGTTGAGTTAACAAAAATACCTAGGTAGTTCTTTGACTCATTTTGAGCTTGGAATTTTTGAGAGTCAGAAAGCATAGCCTATCTCCGGT
>JALRJT010000178.1 GCA_023254985.1 Ilumatobacteraceae bacterium
CGCACCTAATTCAACCTTGCCACGTCGGAGCGCAACGCTTCGGGTGCCGTGATATCCGGTTGGTGCAGCGTCACTGACGAGCTGCGCGCCGACCTCGAGCGCGCTGGACACTTGCGACCACACCTGGGCCGCCTTCGACGCGTCGGCATCGGCGATCATGACGCACAGCGCCTCGTACTCGTCTGGGAGTTGCTCGCTCCCCTGCGGATAGACGTGGCCGATCTCGAAGAGCGCAATGTTGTCGGTGCGATGCGACTGGTTGTACGCAATCGCCTTTAAGAGCCCTGGGCGCAACGAAGTGCGCAGCATGCTTTCTTCCGCCACGAGCGGATTTGCAAGCCGCAACGCCTTCGATTCATCGGCCCCCACGGCTGCTTGATCGCCAGGAGCAAGGAATGGATTGGGCATGGCCTCGCTGAAACCGAGGCTCCGCACCACTTGTCGAGTCAGACGACGGCGGAGCTGAATCTCCGACAGACGTCCGTGAACCGGTGACGTCGGCACGATCTTCCCGAGATTTTCATAGCCGACGTGACGGGCGACTTCCTCAATGAGATCGATCTCCGTCACGCAGTCTGGTCGCCACGAAGGAACGGTGACCATGACGGTGTCACCGTCTCCAGAAACGGAAAATCCGAGCGGGGCAAGCACTGTGTGCAAGCCATCCGAGTCCAACTTTTGACCGAGCACACGTTCAATTCGACTGAGCCGCACGCTTACCTCGGTTGTGACTGGAACGAGGCTTGCGGTACGCGCATCGGTCATCTCGCGATGAACGACGAGATTTGGGCAGGTCATTGACATGAGCTCAGCGAATCGAGCGATCGCGCGCTCAGCCCCATACGGATCGACTCCTCGCTCGAAGCGCAAGGAAGCTTCCGTGCGAAGACCGTGGTTCGTCACGCTTCGCGCGATTGTCGGCGCATCGAAATGCGCGATCTCCACAGCGATCGTCGTGGTGTCGGCGCGCACCTCAGAGTCAAGTCCGCCCATGATCCCCGCGATACCGACGATGACATCGTCGCCGTTGCAGATGACGAGGTCCTCTGCCGACAACTCGCGCTCGACGCCATCGAGCGTGGTGAACCGCTCGCCTTCGCTCGCCCGTCGAACGACGAACCCGCGCTCCACCGAACGTGCGTCGTAGGCGTGGTTCGGCTGGTTCAGCTCGAGATTGACGAGGTTCGAGACATCGACCACGTTGTTGATTGCGCGCATTCCTGCATGAGCAAGACGCTGGGCGATCCAGTCGGGCGAGTCGCACACTTTGACACCCGACATCGTCGTCACGGTGAAGCGAGGACAGCCCTCAGGGTCAAGAATCTCAACTGGAATCGGCTTCGGGTCACCGGTTGCAGTCACCGACGACTTCTTGGACCTGAGCGCAACCTTCATCCGTGCGCCGAGCTCACGAGCCACGCCCAGGTGACCGAAGCAATCTGGTCGGTTGCGCGTGACATCGAGGTCGAACACGACATCTGGAGTTACCCCGATCGCGGCGAAGACGTCTGCACCAAGGGTCGCGCTCGAAGGCAGGATCATCAGTCCAGATGAGTCCGCGCCGATTCCAAGTTCGATGGCCGAACACAACATGCCCTCACTGTCGATGCCGAGGATGCCCCGTTGGGCAATGACACGGCCATCGGGCATCGCCGTCCCGAGTGTCGCGAGCGGCACCTTGTCGCCGACCGCCATGTTGTTCGCCCCACACCACACATGACGTTCTTTGCCGTCTCCAGCATCGACGAACACTCGCTGCACCTTTGCCGCATCGGGGTGTCGTTCCAAGCGCTTCACTTCCGCGACGACGACACCAGGAAAGGTCGCTCCAACTCGGTCGACGGACTCAACTGCGAGCCCGAGAGCAGTCATGTGGTCCGCGATCGCATCGATGTCGTCACCGAAGTCGCCGAACTCCTTCAGCCATGAATGCAGGATCTTCACGAGAACTGCCTCAGGAATCGCAGGTCGTTCGTATACATCTCACGGATGTCCTCGACCGCGTGGCGCTCCTTGGCCATGCGATCGATGCCGAAACCGAAGGCAAAACCCGTGTACTCCTCTGGATCGATTCCGCCGGCGCGAAGGACGTTCGGATGCACCATTCCGCACCCCCCAAGTTCGATCCAACTGCCGTTCGCCCGGCGAATGTCGAACTCTGCACTCGGTTCGGTGAACGGGAAGAACGAGGGTCGCAGGCGGCTCGTGAAGTCATTGCCGAAGAACGCCTTGGTGAATGCCTCGATGATCCCTGCAAGGTGGGCGAAGGTGATCCCCTTGTCGATGACAAGACCTTCGATCTGATGGAACACGGGCATGTGTGTGGCGTCCGGCGTATCTCGTCGAAATACGCGACCCGGCATGATCGCGTAGATCGGCGGCTTCCACGACTGCATCACCCTGATCTGCACGGGCGACGTGTGCGTGCGGAGAAGCACGGTGTTTGCTTCATGGTCGTCCGAAAAGGGCTCGATGAACATTGTGTCGAACTCGCTCCGCGCAGGATGTGACGCAGGCATGTTGAGTGCCTCGAAGTTGTAGAAGTCCGTCTCGACTTCAGGACCCTCTGCGACCTGGAAGCCGAGACCGATGAAGACGTCTTCGAGACGCTCCGTTGCCTGGGTGACGATGTGCGCAGCGCCCCACTGCGGCGCACTGAGGTGTTCGGTGAGATCCATGCGCTCACGTGCGACTTGGTCCGCAAACTCGCGTGCGGAAAGCTCCGCCTCTCGCGCGGCAAGGGCTTGCTCGATTGCGCCCGAGGCCTCGCTCAGGGCCTGGCCGACGAGCTTTTTCTCGGACGCATCGGCAATCTTGCCGAGCTGAGCCCGAACCGCGTTGAGCGCACTCTGTTTGTGGGCAAGTTCAGCAGCAACCTTGCGCAGCCCCATCGAGTCGGCGGCCCCAGCGATAGCCCCCAACGCCATCTCGCGGGCCTTTCCGACCTCATCGCGTAGTGAGGGTTGTGCTGATGCGCTCATACCGCAGACAACGCTACTCGTTGTGGGTTGTGCGGGAATGTTGATTTGCGGTCGCGAAGCACATGATCGTTGCCGCCATCGCGACGTTCAAGCTTTCGCTCCGACCACGATGCGGGATGGTCACCCACGTATCAGCCCCGAAGGACTCCTCGAGACCTCGAGCCTCGTTACCCATCGCGAGGCACACCTTGCCGGACAGGTCGGCATCATCGAGAGCAACCGTTCGACCGTCCTCGTGCGACGACGTTCCAACTATCGAATATCCCGCCTCACGAACGTCACTCAACGAGGCGTCTTCGACGACGGCGACGTGGAACACCGCACCTGCGGATGCACGAACCACCTTCGGATTCGTCGGATCGACACTTCCAGTGCTCAACAGCACGCCGGACGCCCCGAATGCTTCGGCCGACCGCAAGATGGTCCCGAGATTCCCTGGATCGCTCACTGCTTCACACCACACCACCCAGTCGTTTGCCGCGGGAGTCCATGGTCGAAGCGTGCGTCTCACGATTGCGAGCGCCGGCTGGGGCGACTGTGTGTCAGCGACTCGTTCCAGAACTCCGCGCTGCAATCCGAACACCTGTGCATCGGTGCCAGGGAACGAGATGCCTCGGTCACTCGTGAAGATCTCGTCGACGTCCCAGCCCGCAGCGATTGCTTCGGCTATCAGGGTCGGGCCTTCGACGACGAAGAAACCTTCCTCTAAACGAGCACTGCGGCGCCCGATGAGGCGCCGCAGTCGTTGAACTCGTGGATGGGAAAAAGAAAGGAGCGCGTCGTTCAGACGAGAGCTCCCCTTGCGGTTTCCACCAGCTTGGCGAATGCAGCCTCGTCGTTGACTGCGAGGTCGGCGAGGATCTTGCGATCTACTTCGACGCCCGCCTTCGACAAGCCAGCGATCAGTCGGCTGTAGGAGAAGTTGTTCTGGCGGCATCCCGCGTTGATGCGCTGGATCCACAAGCTGCGGAACTCACCCTTCTTGGCGCGGCGGTCGCGGAATGCGTACTGCCCCGAGTGGAGGACTTGTTCGTTGGCGGAACGGAAGGTGCGGCTGCGGTCACCGTAGTAACCCTTGGCCTTCTCCAGGATCGCCTTGTGCTTCTTCTTTGCGTGTACTGCGCGCTTTACTCGTGCCATGTCATCGTCCTTTCGTCGTTGATGTCAGATCGCTGTCGGTCTATCGCTCGCCCAAGAGGCGCTTGATCTTCTTGACGTCACCGGAGTGAACGTCAACGGAACCATCGAGGCGGCGGGTTCGCGTCGAAGGCTTGTGCTCGAACAAGTGCTGACGCATCGACTGCTGGCGGCGCAGCTTGCCCGTGCCGGTCTTCTTGAACCGCTTCGCGGCGGTCTTGGATGTCTTCATCTTTGGCATGTCGTGTCTCTCCTATTGCTCTTGTCGTGTGCTGTCTGGAGCCTCGGTCGCTGGTGCTTCCTGTGGCTTGGTGTCTGACTTCTTCTTTGGCGCTGCCTTCTTCTCAGGTGACAAGACCATCGTCATGTTGCGCCCCTCGAGTCGAGCATGGGTGTCGACTCGTGCCGTCTCGCCAAGCTGCTCGATGACCGCATCAAGAATCTTCTTGCCGAGCTCCGGGTGGGCAACCTCTCGTCCGCGGAACTGCAATGTGACCTTCACCTTGTGTCCCTCGGCGAGGAACTGCTGCATGTGGCGAACCTTCGTGTCGAAGTCGGCTTTACCGATCTTCGGCTTGAACTTCACCTCTTTCATGGTGATCTGAACGGTCTTCTTGCGGGATTCCTTCAGTCGCTGAGATTCCTCGTAGCGGAACTTCCCGTAGTCCATGATGCGACACACGGGTGGACTTGCTTGAGCCGCAACCTCGACGAGATCGAGATCTACTGCCCGCGCTCGCTCCAAGGCCTCTGCGATGCTGACGATGCCAACTTGGGAACCATCTGCGTCCACCAATCGAACTTCGCGTGCGCGAATGCGATCGTTAAACCGTGGCTCCTGAACTGGCGGTGCTATGGCCGTACTCTTCTGTGCAAGTGGCGTCGCCTCCTGTTTGTGGAGACTTGCCGGTCTGTTCGGGTGCGCGTGACGAGCCTCAGCGCACGGCTCATGAGAGCCCCTCGCAAAGACCCAGACGCACTCACCATTCGCAGTGGCCGACAAGCCAATGGATGGAAATTGTTGTGGTTAGGTGGGAGGACGAGTCCTCCACTTCGCCCAATAGCGTAGCCACGATGAACGCCGATCCCACCGACCCGACCGACCAGATCGACGACGCTCAGGCCGCGCTCTCCGAAGCCCGACAGCGCATCGGCGAGGTTCCCGCAAACGTGGTGGTCGTCAACCACGTCATGGGACTGTATGAGCTTGCCGCAATCCATCTCTCGGCCCAGCCACCCCGGCTGAACGAGGCGGCGCTCGCCATCGACGCAGTCGCCTGTGTGGTCGAGGGCCTCGGAGCACGGTTGGGAGACGAGCACGCCACGTTGTCCGACGCGCTCGCCAACATTCGCCTCGCTTTCGTACAGATCAAGGGCACCGGCGCCTAGCGGCTACTCAGGCGAGCGTGTCGATCGCCCTCGCCTCACGCACCCCAAAACGGGTGACGACGACGAACGACACCGAAGTCCCAACGGAAATCGTTCTCGTGCCGTCGGCGATCTCGACACAGTGGAAGAGCAACTGATCCCCCCCGTGATCGATGTGGCCGAGACCGACATGCTCGTCGAAGTCGATCACGGTTCCCGTTCGTCGCTCAGCCTCAGACATCATCGACCACCAGTGTGTCGGCACCGCGCTTTCCTCGCCACCAGTCGAGTGCACTCATTTGGGCCTTCCCCTCGGGCTGTACTCGCTCGCACAGGATGACTCCCGTCGAACAGCCGATCACCACGCGACCATCGCGCAACGACACCGTTCCCCGAGTACAACTCCCTTGGGATGAACTTCCTTCGACGATACGCAGACGCTGACCAGCAATGGTCACGAATGCTCCACCAATTCGGATTCGCCGTGCCT
>JALRJT010000039.1 GCA_023254985.1 Ilumatobacteraceae bacterium
ACTGAGGGGATCGTTCCGGAGCGGCCACTCACGCATGACCTGCTCGTCAATGTCGTGCGCGGTCTCGGCGCTGAGTTCTCCAAGATCGTGATCACCGAGGTTCGGGATCACACCTATTACGCAGAACTGCACTTTTCATTCGCCGGTTCCGAAATCGTCATTTCGGCACGTCCGAGTGATGCGGTCGCAGTCGCCATCCGCACCGACACGTTGATTTATGCGTCCGACGATCTCCTGAAGGAGGTCTCGCGAAGTCCCGTTGCGGCGTCTCCGGAGTCGGAAGAAGAGATCCTGGACGACTTCCGTGAGTTCATCAACAGCATCAATCCCGAGGATTTCGAGGGATAGGAGCGGGGCAGTTTTGCCCGTAGCCTGAGCCCCATGGTGCTCGGCTTCAGTGGAACTCAGGCAGCAAAGATCGTTGGAATCAGCTACCGCCAGCTTGATTATTGGGCTCGAACGGATCTCATCAGGCCAACCGCAGCGGATGCATCGGGGAGCGGCTCGCGTCGCATCTACAGTTATCGCGACCTGCTCGAACTGAGGGTGATCAAGAATCTCCTGGACGCGGGAATCCGCCTCGAATCGGTCCGCGAAGTCTTCGCGTATCTCCGTAATCACGTGGATACCGACATCGTCGCAGCTCACATCGTGATCAGCGGACAGTCGGTCGTGTTGTGTCAGGGGGATCAGCTGGTGGACGTGTTGCGCAACGGCCAAGGCGTGCTCAACGTCTTGCCACTGTCAGGCGTCAAGGATCAGGTTGACGCTCAAATCGAACTCGTGATGCCCGCCAAGGCCCACGACGGCACTCAGCGTGGGGTAGTCGGCCTCTAAGGCTCCTGTGGTGGCTTCTGCTGCGGGAAAAGCGATCCCAGCGGGCCCAAACGCCGTGCGAGGTCATTGAGCCCAGAGGTGGCGTCAGAGAGCTTCTGAAGGGCTCCCAGCGCGCCCGAAACGTGTGGAATGGCCTGCCGGAGTGGTCCCTCGATGTCGTCAAGGAGGCGGTTCACTCGAGCCGCCACCTGGTTGATGTTGTCCATCGACTGAACGAAAAGTTCCATAGTGGCAATGAGGGCCTCGACGGACCGCCGAGCTTGGTCGACGGCCTTGGCGCCAGTAGCAAGAGGATTATCGAGACCGAGACTCTTGAGCAGTTCTGAAACTCCGTCGAGCGGGTTCTGCGCCGAGGACGTTGCCGAGTCAGTTCCATCGGTCGTCGTCATGAGGCGAGGGTAGTTGGTCGCGATGAAAACCCCGAAAAACGTTATTTCTTGGGCTTACCGAACTTTACATAACTATCATTATCGGCAGATACCAACGGACGGGCGGCATCGAGAATCCAGCGCAATGCGGCCTTGAAGTCCCTTGTCGTTGGGTCTCCCTGCGGGTCCAGGTCGCCTTCAACGTCTTCAATGGCGCATTTCAGAACAAAGATTTGATCCCGGAGTCGATCGAGTTCTGCTCGCTGGACGACGAGTTCGTCCTCGCTGAGCTTCAGTTCTTCGGCGCGTTGACGAGCGACCCAGTCCCATTGACGGCAGGCCTGACTGCAGAACTTGCGTGGACGGCCGCTGGAGGCCCCCGGTGGCATCGGCTGGCGGCACCAGATGCACTTGCCTACCTTTGATCCATTCTGCTGTTTCGTCATGACGAAAAGGTAGGACGCCAGTGAGCCGTTGTGGTGGATTGCTGCCCATACTGGAGCGTGCTTCGTTCACCTCGACCAGAGCGTTGGTTCGCCAGTGACAACGCTGCAGGTGCCGCGCCGGAGGTCATTGCAACCCTCGTCGAGGCCAACACTGGCCATGCCCTCGCCTACGGCAGCGATCCGTGGACTGCGCGCGCCGAAGAATGCTTTCGAGCGCTCTTTGATCGCGATGTCGCCACATCATTCGCCTACGGCGGAACCGGCGCAAACGTCTTCGCCTTGGGATGTCTCCTTCGACCAGCTGAAGCCGTTGTGTGTAGTCGCGTTGCACACGTGACCTACGACGAGACTGGCGCTGCTGAACGGATCATCGGTACCAAGTTGCTTGAAGTCGACACGCTCGATGGCAAGGTCACACCCCAGGGACTGTCATCGGTCGCTCACCTGCTGGGCAGTGAGCATCACGTCCAGCCGGCGGTGTTGACGATCACCCAAGCGACCGAAATGGGAACCCTCTACTCCATCAACGAAATTCGCACGTTGTGTGAAATCGCACACGAAATGGGACTGCTCGTTCACATGGATGGAGCACGAATTGCCAATGCAGTGGCAGCACTCGGCGGTAGTCCAGCGACTCTTCGTGCAATGACGTTTGAGTCTGGAGTCGACGTGCTCACTTTCGGTGGCACGAAGTGTGGTGGCGTCTTTGGCGAGGCCGTCGTGTTCGCGCGACCTGATTTAGCTTCACGCGCGAAGTACATTCGCAAGCAGACGACGCAGTTGCATTCAAAGATGCGATTCATTGCCGCCCAATATGTGGCACTGCTCGAGAACAACCTGTTCATCGATCTCGGACGTCGCGCAAATGACGCCGCTCGCCAGCTCCACGAGGCTGTCTGTGATATCCCGTCTCTCGGCCTTGGTGCACCACCTCAGGTCAACAGCATCTTTCCGCGGCTTGTCGACCCCGCCAAGAGCGTCTTACAGGAGTGGTCATTCTTCTGGGATTGGGACGTCTCGGCGTCCCAGGTGCGCTGGATGACCGCTTGGGACACCTCCCCCGCCGACGTTGCACGCTTTGCTGCTGGGGTCCATGAGGCAACCTCTAATTGACTGACCGATTAGGCGGTGCCTAGTCTCATGCAGTCGGAGAAATGGGGTGTCCTGGATGGCCATGGAGTTGTATGCACGTCGACTGCAGACCGATGACGCCTGGATGAACGTCGCCGAATGTCGTGGTCTCACGGAGATCTTCTTCCCCCCGGTTGCCGAGCGTCCTCAGGCCCGCGAGCGACGCGAGTCAATGGCGCGCTCGGTGTGCCTGCAATGCGCCGTCCTTGAGACGTGTCGCTCCTTTGCGCGGGAAAACCATGAGTACGGTTTTTGGGGTGGTGAATCAGAAGAGGAACGTCACGCCGCCGGGTACCGGCTCATTGCCCCGATCGGCGTGCGCGGTCCTGCATCTGTCTGATCATTTGGGCGTGACATCGTGGGTGTAGCACCCTCGTCACGTAGCACACCAGACATTCTGGACATCGTTCGTCGTGCGTGGTTGGATTTCGACGCGCAGTGCGGAATCGATTCCATCGAAGAAACCAGTGCGCATGTCTCGACGAATCGCGTTTTTCGGCTTGCACTCCACGATGGAACGACTGCCATTGCCAAGGTGTCGTCGTATGGCTCGTATTTCCTCTTTGCAGAGGATCACGATCGACTCTTTCGCACCCGAACGCTCCTTGCGGGTTCACGATGGGCGAATTTCCTTGCCGAAGTTAAGAGCGTGAGTGGCAGACCATTCACGTGGTACGACGGCCAGTGTTGGGTGGCGTTCTACTCCGATGTTCAAAGCGGCACGCAACTTCCGCGAATCGTTTCCACGAGCGATGTCGAGCAACTCGGCAAGGAAATTGCACGGTTCCATCGAGCGTGCTCCGATGTAGCGACAAAGCTTCCGGCAACCTCGAATTCAGTCAAAGGCGATGCGATCCATCTCTTGGATCTCCTCGACTCCGATGATGCAGCGGTGCATTTTTCGATGACGGGAACTGAGGTCGCCCGACTCAGGGGCTTCACCCACGACTTCTTGGTGCATCTCGAAAGTGTCCACTTCGACGAGTGGAAGAAGATCCCCATTCTCGTTGACTGGAACCTCGGGAACTTCTCCGTCACTCGGACAAAGGACTCCTTTACGTTGAACACGCGATGGGACTATGACTGGTTCCGGATCGATACACGAATGCTGGATTTCTACTTTCTGAGCCGCGTGTCCTCTGCGACTGGTGACCGCACGGCATTCACCTACTCGCCCCACACGTTGCTCGAAGATCGCTTCCTCGGCTTCCTGCGCGCGTATCACGAGGTGTTCCCGCTGACCGCCCTTGAAGTCCGCTTCCTGCCTTACGCCTATCAGTTCTTTATTCTCAATTACGTGGTTCGTGAGGGATCGAAATTCTTCCAGGCACCGCTCAGCAGTCAGTTCCGCGATGAAGCACTCTCGCGCTACCTCCCCCGAGTGGCCGAGATCGACGTCTCCCCGATCCTGGATGCCCTTGCACTTTCGTCATGACGAAATGCTTCAGTCGAGTCTGCGCATCTCCGAAGTGAAACGCTTCCCCTTTTCGACGTAGACCGCTGCTCCATAGGCAATCTCCTCTGCCCGTGCACGACCTTCCTTGATGGTCGCGGGAGCACCGACTGCGAGTGCACCGGCCGGCACGATGGTGTCGTTGAGGACCACGGCGTTGGCTGCGACGATTGCGCCAGTGTTGACGACCGCGCGATGTAGCACGACCGCACCCGATGACACCTGGGCGCCATCGTGGATGGTGCAGGCCTCCAAGTGTGCAATGTGGCCGATCACGCAGTCATCGCCGACGACCGTTGGCTGCTGCGGTGTGGTGTGAATGACGGTGTTGTCCTGGATGCTCGTGCGTGCGCCGATCACGATGTGCCCGTCGTCTCCGCGCAGGACGGCTCCTGGCCAAATCGTCGAATGGGCCCCGATGCGAACGTCTCCAATCACCACCGCATCAGGGTGAACGAATGCGGTCGGGTCGATCTGCGGTTCGAGGTCTCCGAGTGCATACAGGGCCACGTCCCAACCGTAGTTCGTGGTGGGATACGTCGCTTGTTGCCAGTACCGTAAAGCCCCATGTCTCGCCGCCTAGATATCGAACTGACGAGCAACCGCAACGATGGCACGTGGACGTGGCGCGCGGCGGGTGCCAAATCCCCAAAGGGCGTCGTTCGCGAGGACATCCTCGGCGCCGATCTTCGCGTCGGTCGTGTGTTCAAGGTCGAAGCAGAAATGGACATTGACGGCATTGAGATCCTTGCCGTCGTTGCCGGTCGAGAGAAGAACCAGAAGTTCGACACTCTCGAGATCCTCGGAAGTGGTCGCGACTTCGAGCCCGTCACGCAGAAGCTCGCCCGACGCGACAAGGGTCCGAGCAAAGACAAGGGACCGAAGCGCGGACCGAAGACTGACGGACCACGTGGCGAGCGTCCTCAGCGTCGTACCTTCGTCAATCCTCCTGAGTTGCCCAAGCGTCCCGCTGCAAAGCGTCTGAAGGCCAAGCGTGTGCATCGTGCGGCGATCATCGACGCCCTGCCCGCCGAGCACCAAGCCGTCGCTGAACGCGCGCTGACTGGTGGGCTCAAGGCCGTGCGAGATGCGGTGAAGACACAGAACGAGCAATTGAAGAAGGAAGGCAAGCCACTGATTCCTGCTGATGGAGTCGTTACGCTCGCCCAAGACCTGTTGCCGAAGCTTCGTGTGGCCGAATGGTTGGACAAGGCAGAAGCTGCCAAAGCCGACCTCGAGACGCTCGATCTTCGTGACTTGCGCTCCGTCGTGGTGGGCTCCGACGATCCGATGGTCGTGCGCGATGAATCGACTCGCGTGCTTGCCGCCGAACTCAAGGCCGCACTCAAGTCGAAGATCGAAGCAGAGCAGTCACAGTGGCTTGCTGACATTGCCGCCGCCATCGACGTGCAGCGCGTCGTTCGTGCGCTCAAGGTTTCGAGTGAGCCGCCGAAGGCCGGTCAACCCTTCCCCGCTGATCTTGCGCAAAAGCTCGCGCACGCCGCCTCTGCAGCGCTCGCACCCGAGGATCCCCAAGACCGTTGGGTCACCGTCCTCGAAGCCATCGCCTTCTCGCCGGTCCGCGCAAGCGTCAAGCCGGTAGCGATTCCCGCTCAGCCCAGTGAAGCCCTTCTCGCAACCGTCAAGAGACTCGCTCCGCTGATCCCGCACATCGCCTCGCTCTTCGGTGTCGTCGCAGAACCCGGTGCTGTCGCACCAAAGCCTCTTCGTCCGACTCGTCCGGAGCGTGGAAAGAAGAAGCCTGCGGCAAAGACCGTGTCCAATTCTCAGGAGCCGGTCAGCGCCCAATAGCCTCGGGGTATGACTACCCCAGTGGAATATGAAAAGCGCGGCAAAGTCGGCGTCATCACGCTGAATCGCCCTGAAGCTCGCAACGCAATTAACGGCGACGTCGCCTCAGCATTCGAAGCAGCCCTCGATGCACTCGAGGGTGACGACGACGTGTGGGTTGGTGTGCTTCGCGCGAACACTGCTGGTCAAGAGCGACCGGTGTTCTGTGCAGGTGCGGACCTGAAGGCGATCAACAGTGGACAAGCCGGATCGCTGAACACTCCGCGCGGTGGATTCGCCGGATTCGTCTATCGCGAGCGCAAGAAGCCGATCATCGCGGCAGTCGATGGTCTCGCGACCGCAGGTGGCTGTGAGATCGTTCTCTCCACCGACCTCGTCGTCGCATCGACCCGAAGCGCCTTCGGTCTTGCCGAGGTGCTACGCAATCTCGTCGCTGGCGCGGGTGGATTGTTCCGTCTCCCCCAGCTCATCGGCAAGAACGCAGCAATGGAGGTCATCCTCACCGGTCAGCCGCTCACCGCTCAGCGCGCCTATGAATTGGGCATGGTGAATCGATTGGTGGAACCGGCCGATGTTGAAACGGAAGCGATGGCTCTCGCAGAGCGAATCTGCGGCGCAGCACCACTTGCCGTGTGGGAATCCCGCAAGGTCGTGAACGCATCGATGTATGAATCCGAGGAGACTCTCATCTCCATGACGAACAAGGCCTTCGGCGCCATCCTCGCCTCAGAAGATACGAAGGAAGGCCTGACCGCGTTCATCGAGAAGCGTCCTCCGAACTGGAAGGGTCGCTAGTCGAGGTTTCGACCGACGGTAATGACCTGGGATACCAACCCGGTTCGCTCATAGACGTTCTTCGTTTCGCGGTCACCAGGGAGAGCGCGTCCCGCAACGCGTCGGCACCCCTGTGCGCGAGCTTGCTCTACCGTCGCATTGACGAGGCTCTCACCAATTCCGATGCCCCTTGCTGACTCCTCTACAAAGAGAATTTCGACAGTCAGCGCATCGAGGGCACATGACCACAAGACAACCCCACACGCCTGATCGTTGGCGACTGCAAGACGTCCTGGGAGCGTCGAGAGGTCGATCTGATCGATGTGCTCCCACAGCACGTCTCCTCCGCGAAACTTTCCCGCACTCACACGAGATTCCTGAACCAGCCTGACGACATCGTCTCGATCCGTCTCGCCGATCTCGCGGAGGGAGAACGGTGAAGCAATCATCTCAGCTCAACGCCTGGACAACGCTGCGACGATTGCGTGTTGCTGACTCATACGATCGAGCCGCGATCTTTCGCTCATCGCTCCACGACCTTGCCTGCTCGATGATCTGGCGCGCGGTGAGCAAGCCGTAGCCCTCGAAGGGCTCTGCGATTGTGGTTTCCACTTGTTGAATCTCTTCGGCGTCACTCTTGACGGGAGACGTTGGCATGAGTCGCTTCCGGATTTCGCGCTCTACACCTTTGAACGCCATCTCTCCGATGAAGCGAGCATTACGAAGCGTCTGTTGGATTTTCACGTCAGTGAAAGAGCGGGCACGCATCGTCCTCAACGGGGCAACCAGGCGCACTGTTGCGAACCAAGAGGAAGCATTGCGTGCACTGGGTCTCGTCTGGGCGCCGCGGCTGGAGTCTTTCCATTCCGTCGGTCTTGTCATCGACGACAACGTCTTCCTCGTCTTCCTCGAGAGGTGTCTCCTCGGCGGCAGTCAGCTTCTCACGGAGGATCGCATCGAGGTCTGCCTCGACGTCATCTTCTGTTCGAAGGTCCTCATCTTCTTCTTCATCGTCCTCGCCCTTGGCTTTGCGTGCGACGGGGGTTTCCTCGACGATTGCGTCGGGGTCCTCCCCTTCAGCAGCGTCCGTCAGCTCACCTTCGTCGAGGAGCTCGTCTCCTTCGATGTCGAGTTCGAGGGATTCTTCGTCGAGTCCCTCGGCGTCGAGGTCTGGATCGGCGAGGATCTCACCTTCGAGCTCCCCTTCGTCGATCACTTCGTCATCTGACATTCGCACTTCCCTTTCCAGCAGTTGCGGCGAGAGATTAGCCCAACTGAGCTCGAGAGACGCGAATTAACCCTTGCTACGACGTTCCTCTGCCCGACGCTCGGAATCAAGGCGCTCGAGCTCTGGGGCCTCGCTCGTGATGTGCGTCATGGCCTGTGCCAGGGCCTTGTGACCGGCGACTTCACCGATCTGACGGTACATCTCGAGTGCCACACGCCGGTATGACGGATGTCCCTGTGGCGCCGTGCGGAGCTCCAGCATGTGCATTGCTTCACGAGCGTTGAACTGCATGACATACCTCAGTCGATATGCCATCGAGATCGCATACGGCGCCTGCTCTGGATAATCGGGGCGAAGGGCTTCGTACAGTTCTCGCGATCGATCCATCGCTTCGGTGAACATCGGGGCACATCCCGCAGCTTCGACAAGATCCGGCAAAACGAACCCGTGGTCTGGCGAGAGGCGCTGCCACTCGATGGTCAGCATTCGATGACGTTGGAGATCACGGAATGCGCCGTAATCCCCTAGGACGTCGAACCGATAACCCGTGCGCTCGAATGCGCGACCTGGTTTGTGCCGTCGGTTTTCACGCACACCGACATAGGACTCGAACAACTCGGCCTTCTGAGTGTCGCTCAATTTGGAGACCTGAGTGAGCAACTGACCTTCCGGGAGGTGCGAGTGCGGGTAGCACAGTGCGGCGAGCACCTTATTCTCACCGTCGGGATCGAAGTCGACGAGGACGACTTCTTCGCTTGAGTCGGGTTCAATCGCGCCGAAGAGGTCGTCGACCGCGGTCATCGTTGAGTCCTGTCGTTCGGCGAGATAGTCACTCCAGCGACCACCCCGATCGGCCAAATCGACTCGTTTGAGGAACGACGGGATCACTTTGCGCAACTCAGTCAACATCAGATCCGCGTAGTGGCGTGCTTCTGGAAGTGGATGGGCTCGCATCCGCAACAACAGGGCCTCGTAACCCTGACCGCTGCCAAAGATCCCCACATTTGACAATGCAGCGGCTGGCAACACGCCACGCACTGCATCGAGCCCCTTAGCACGGGTCGCTTGGTGGAAGACGAAATCGCTGTCCTTGATCGAACGCGGCGTCGTCGCACGAATGTGTTCTGTCACGAGCCCGACCAAGCTCGAATAGGAGTCGTACAGTCTGTCGAGATCACCGACGTACCGCGTACCGAAGGGGCCGCTCAGGATCTCTGGATCTCTGAAGTATCGATATCGACCGCCGAGTCGTGCGTCGTAGTTGATGTATCGCGTGCTTTGCTCGAGATAGCTCATGAGGCGGCCCCACTCGAGGATCTTGGTCAACAGGTTTGATGCCTGCTCACATGCAAGGTGTACCGCACCGAGTTGGGCGACGGAGTCGTCGCCGTACTCGAGGAAAACTTTGTCGTAGAGGCGCTCCGCCTTGTCGAGCCCAACAGAGGCGTCCACCGAACGATCGCCAGACACATCCAGGTCCTGCACGAACTCATCCAGGAAGAGCCGCCTGAGCGACTTAGGGCTCCTGCTGTAGCGAGCAAATAGTGCACCCTTCACGACCTCGGGGAGGTTGACCAAGGCAAAAACGGGGCCGTCGAGGTTGGAAAAATAGGGCCTCAGGACGGCTGCTTCATCCTCGGTGAAAACTTCTGGGATATAGACCGTCACAAAGGGCAATCTTAGGATTCGACCTTCACGGCCCCGTGGATGGCTGTCCAACGTAAATCCACTGCGCGTCAGGTCGCACGGACACCTCGATCTGGGTCACAGCACCACGCACCTGTCCGTCGATGACCAGTTGGGTCGCCGGCCCGGACCATTTCCAGGTGGTTACGGTCTCCGTGAGGATCAGTGGATGGGCGAAATGAAGTCCTCGGGCAATGCGTCGACGCGCCATCAATCGTTGTCGTACGTCCATCGTGGCCGAAATCGATGCATGTTCGACTCGTGCATCATTCGGATGTGAGCGAACGAACCACTCTCGCCCATCGACGAGACCCGTGTTGGACAGCACGTGGAAATCGGAGCGACTCCACCACCGTCCAAGGGAGATCCAGCTGATGGCCACGGCTCGGGTGGGCGAGGAAGCACCTCTGCTCAAGAACGCGATCTCGATCAGGTCAACGGGAACGAAGAGTGTTGAGCTCGACTGACCCGTGATGAGATGCAAATCGCCCCGAGTCAAACCCACTGGCTCGTCCGCTCGCGTGGATACGAGGTGCTTCCCGAGTGCTGACTCGGATGCGAACCAACGCGTGGACGCTGGTGCCGCCTGGACGGATCCCCATTCGCCGCCGGGACGAATCGTCACTGCTCCACACCACCAATCGAAGCCAAGACCACTCCACGCTGGATCGACCCTGCTGCTCCGCGAGCGACCTCTTTCGTCGCGCTATTCACACTCGTATTGCCAACCTGTCGAAGGAGGTCGGCAATCTGTCGCATCGTACGAACGAAGTCCCCTGGCTGAAGATCCTCGGTAAGCACTTCATCTAACGTGGCGCCAGCACACCAATCTCGAGCGATGTCGAAGAATCCTCGATGAAGGCCACGATGCTGGGTGATGCCGAGGGTCTTTTCGTCAGCACGAATCGATGCACTGATTCGCTCGATGAGCTTGATTCGCTCCCCTGGTACTCCACCTATTCGAATGACTGTTTCGTCATCGCCGCGGGGCTCGAAGACGAAGCAGCTCATTACGCCACAGAGGTCAGGAGCTGATAGGTCGTCGAAGACGCCTCGAGACAGTGACTCTGCAATGACCACATCGCATTCGTGGAAGATGGATCGAAGGACTTGCCCTTTTGAGGTAAGGCTCCAGCCGTCGGTATAGCCATGGTCGCCAAGTAAGGTCTGGAGGCGCCGAAACTTGGACACGATGGCCCCTTGGCTCTTGTCGATTTGATCGAAAATCTTCACCCGTTCCGTATCGACCTTGACGAGGTCTTTGGCGGCCCGGATGCGTTCCTTGTACAGCGGGTCGTCATCGGCAACCGAGAGGGGCACAGAATTGCCTGAGGCGGTCTGGAGCGCGACTGATTTCCGGTCCAACAGCGTGAGGGCTCGTCGCTGGAATTCATCTGACGTCGGCGCGTATGGCTGCGGCAGGTCGTGGTGATCGAGCACTCGGGGACGCAGTGATACATCATCGCTCGATACGTGAACCACGCCACACCGCGTTCCGATGAGCGTCAGACGAACCTTTGACTTGCGTTCGGACTTTGCAATGACGAGGAGCGCTTCGCGGAGCCCCAATTCCTCGCCATGCAGGACGTCTCCCAGTCGAATAAGTGAAAAGGCGTCCGAGCGCACTGAACCCTTCTGCGAGGCAGCACGATCTGCAAGTTCGGCGATGTAAGCACGAGCCAGATCCTCACTTCCATCAAACGTCCCAAGGAGCCTTTTCCTCTGAATTTCGAGTCGCCCCAGCCGCGCCTGGAGATGCACCACGTCGCGCGCGCTTTGAAATTGAGCAAGGGACAGATTCAACAAGTGGGTCGCCTGTACCTCCGAGGTAGTCGCGATCAGATTTGTCGCCATGTTGTACGTGGGGCGAAACGACGAGGAGAGCTGAAAGGCCTTGCTGGTGACCAACTGGTGTACGGCGTCGAACGCAACAAACGGCTCCCAGATGACGAATGCGGTCCCACTCGTGTCGATTCCGCGTCTCCCTGCACGACCGGTGAGCTGCGAGTAGTCACTCGGCTTGATCATGACGTGGCTCGTTCCGTCGTATTTTGTCAGGCGGTCAATCACCACGGTTCGTGCAGGCATGTTGACCCCGACGGCGAGCGTCTCAGTTGCAAAGACGATCTTGATGAGACCCAAGGCGAAGCATCGTTCAACGATCTCCTTGAAGATCGGCACCATCCCGGCATGGTGTGCCGCAATTCCTCGCTCCAACAGCTCAGCAAATCGTACGAAGCCCAGCGCGGCGAGGTCGTCGTCACTAAATGACTCCACCGCTCGGTCTGCGATCGCTGCAATCTGTTCCGCTTCCCCTACCGAAGTCAGCCGCATTCCTGACTCGAAGACCTCGATAGCGGAATCTTCACACCCGCGACGGCTGAAGACGAAGTAAATGGCAGGCAGTCGGTCGCGTTCGTGGAGGAATCGCACTACCTCTGTTCGGCGTGGCGACCGCAACCGTGACGGAGAAGAACTGCGATGGTGTCGTGGTCCTCGAGCGACTTTGCGCTGTTGGGATTCAAGCCGCATGAAGTCTGAATTGGGTTTGCCTTGCTCATCGATAACGAAAACTCGAAGACCTGATTGCGATCGATCGTGGACGAGAATCTGTGCGTCAAGTGGGACTGGACGATGTGCGGAAAAGGCGATGTCGGTCGGACCGCGCACCACGGAGAGCCACCGAGCAATTTCCTCGGTGTTCCCGACCGTCGCCGAAAGGCAAATCAGCACAACTTCGGGCGCGAGGTGAACGATGATCTCCTCCCACACTCCCCCTCGATAGGCGTCTTGGATGAAGTGGACTTCATCGAGCACCACGACCGAAAGACGTTCGAGTGCGTCGTTTCCCGCATAGATCATGTTGCGCAGCACTTCGGTCGTCATGACCATGATCGGCGCGTCGGGATTGACCGTGATGTCCCCAGTCAGGAGGCCGACATTGCTTTCGCCGTACTCCAAGCACCAGTCCCGATACTTCTGGTTCGAGAGAGCCTTGATGGGCGCGGTGTAGATGGCCCGCGTCTGTGTAGCCAGGGCGAGGCGGATCCCGTAATCAGCGACCAACGTCTTGCCAGAGCCGGTAGGAGCAGCAACGAGCACGCTCCTTCCAGCATCAATTGAATCGAATGCCTTCGCTTGGAACTCGTCTGGCGCAAATGAACGGTCTGAACTTAGGCGATCGCGGACAGCAACGGAGTGCTGTGCAAAGGCATGGTTAGTCACTGATGCTTACTTCCCGATTGCGTCGCCTTCGTTGAGCAATAAAGCCAATGGCAACTGCAATCAGAAAGAGAAGAGACATCGGAAGTGCAAGTGCCATCATGCTGATTGGATCGCCACTCGGTGTGATCACAGCAGCTAGGACGAAAATCACCATGAACGACACCCGCCACTGCTTGAGGAGCGCTTGTGGTGTGATCACGTTGACGAGCTGAAGGAACACGATCAACACGGGAAGAAGGAATCCGACACCAAATGCGAGCACCATCAACGCCACCAAACTCACGTACCTCGAGATCTGATAGGTCTGCTCGACCCCTTCACCGGACCATGAGATGAGGAACTCGAGTGCCTTGTCCAGCGTCCAATACGCAAGTGCGCCGCCGAAGGCGAAGAGGACCACTGAGGAAAGGATGAACGGTACGGAATATTTCTTTTCTCGCGAGCTCAGTGCTGGCACGACGAATCGCCAGATCTGCCACATCACGACCGGTAAGGCGAGGATCAACCCTCCATAGCCAGAGATACGCATACGTTGCGAGAGACCCTCGATAGGACCGAGTGCGTAGAGCTCACCCGCGCAGTTGAAGTCGGGTCGTCGAGCACAGAGGTTCACGTATGGACGAGTCAAGAGACGAAGGAACTGATCGTAGAAGATCAAGATGAATGACGCACCGAGGGCAACCGCGAGGAGACTTCTCACGATTCTTTGGCGCAGTTCAGCGAGATGTCCAATGATCGACATCTCCTCCACAGTCGCCGCCGTCTTGCGCCACGCGAACATCAGTGGTCTTCCTCGATGACGCTGCTCTCCTCGATGACGCTGCTCTCCTCGGATGGAGTAGGTTCAACCCGAGTAGTGGTGATCTCTGAATCAGCGGGCTCGTCAGTAGTCTCGCTCTCGCTCTCGGTCAAGGGTGCACTACCCTCATCCGACACCTCGTATGGAATGAATATTGGTTCGTCTGTCGAAACAGTCTCTTTGAGGGATCCCCCCACCTCGTCGGCCGCCGCAGTGAAGACACCTTTGTATTCGTTCGCAGCTTCTTGAAAATCACGAATGGGCTCTGCAAACGCTTGGCGAAAGTCGGACTGTGCATCGGACGTCACCCTCTTGAATTCGCCGTACAACCGCCCCGCCTTGCGGAGGACAACGGGGAGTTTCTCAGGACCCAGGACGACGAGTCCGAGGATGAGTAAGAACACGATCTCACTCCCCGAGAAATTGAACATATGCCTATTCTAAAGGCGACCTATGCGTGACTCTTGTTCGACTCGGAATTACTCCACTCCCCGACCATGCTGAACCCACCAATTCTGTTCGGTCATAGAGGCGCACGAGGTCACTCGCAGGAGAACACCGTCGAATCTTTCGAATTAGCGATTCGACTGGGAGCAACCGGCTTAGAAACCGACGCGTGGATGACACAGGACGGCTACGTCGTGCTCGATCACGATGGCGAGGTTGGCTCCCGCCTTCGCAAGAGGAAGATTTCGGCTGTGGCCGCGAAAGATCTTCCCTCGCACATTCCAAGCCTCGAGGATCTGTGTCGCATTGGTGGAGACGTTCATCTCAGTATCGACGTCAAGGATGTCGAAGCGTTTGCGAAGATCTGTGAAATCCTCCGAACCCAAGGAGTCGATCCAAAGAGAAGCTGGCTGTGTCATCCTGATCTAGACGTCGTGTCTGCGTGGCGTCCGTTAACGAACTGCAACCTCGTGCATTCAACTCGCTACGCAAAAGTTCAACCACAGTTTGAGACCCACGCCGCCCTTCTTGCACAACGAAGGATCGACGTCGTCAACATGCCGGCTGCGGAGTGGACGGGAGGACTCATTGCCCTCTATCACCGGTTCTCTGTTGCATGCTTTGCCTGGAATGTCCAGTACACCGAAGTCGGACGCCCACTCGTCGCCTCCGGAATCGACGCGCTCTATGGAGATTTCGTCGACAGACTCGTTGACGCCGTCACTCCGTAATTACAACCACGACCAATTCGCAAAGGGCCAAATCGTCACGAATGCACGCCCAACAATCAAGTCTTCGTCGATTTCACCAAACATCCTGCTGTCGTACGACTGTGGGCGATTATCACCCATAACGAAGACGTGTCCGGGTGTCACCGTCACCTTGTCCATGTCAAATACTCGACAACGTTCCTCGAAGTCGCTGTAGCTGAGCGTGATTGGGTCGAGATACGGCTCGGTAATTCGCTTGTCGTTGACGTAGACGTTGCAGTCAATGATCTCGACGCTGTCGCCTGGTAGACCAAGTACTCGCTTGATGAGATCATCGTGGCGCACGATTTCCCCGTCCGTCGTGATGCGATCAAAGACGACGACGTCGCCTCGCCCGACCCCATGAAGCCTGTACGACAACTTGTTGACGAGAACCCGGTTGTCCTGAAAGAGCGTGGGTTCCATGCTCGGTCCGGAGATGTAAAACTGCTGAAGGACAAAGGTTCGAATCGTAAGCGCAATGACCAGTGCGGTCACGATGACGACGAGCCATTCTCGGAGCACCTTGAGTGGTGACGGGGACTGCGTCGTCTGGTCGTTCATCGTTCTGAGTCCTACAAGGACTCAATCAACTTAGTGACTCGATCATCCTCTGCGAGGAATGGGTCCTTGCACAACACCGTCCGTTGCGCTTGATCATTGAGCTTGAGATGCACCCAATCAACCGTGTAGTCGCGCTTGCGAGCCTTGGCCTGTCGAATGAATTCTCCACGCAATCGGGCACGGGTGGTCTGGGGCGGCTCAGTCACCGCAGTAGTCACCTCGGATTCGGTCGCGATGCGGTCCACCACACCGCGACTCTGCAGTTTGTAGAACACTCCTCGACGGCGCGAAATGTCGTGATACTGCAGATCGAGAGACATCACTCGCGGATGGTCAAGCTCGATGTTCTCCTTCGATCTCATTCCCTCGATGAGGCGGAACTTGGTCACCCAATCACAGGTTCGGTCGAGACCCAATGGATCCTTTGCAAGTTGGGTCAGCGTGTGTCCCCATCTCTGCAGCACGTCCTTTTCTTCAGAACTTGAGTCGTGGTTCTTGAGGTACTTGACGGCTCGTTCATAGAACTCCGTCTGGATATCGAGCGCCGAGAGCTCTCTCCCACTCGCCAATCGAATCTTCTTCGTGCAGGTGACGTCATGGCTGATGTCGCGAACCGCCCTGATCGGGTTCTCGAGCGTGAAGTCCCTCAACGAGAAGGACTCGTCTTCGATCATGCGCAAGACGAGACTCGTCGTGCCGATCTTGAGATAGGTCGCTACCTCGTTCATATTCGAGTCGCCGACGATGACATGTAACCTTCTGTATTTGTCGGGATCCGCGTGTGGTTCATCTCGAGTGTTGATGATCGGTCGACTTCTCGTCGTCGCCGAACTCGAGGAATCCCAGATGTGCTCAGAGCGCTGAGCGAGAGAAAAGATCGGCCCCCGCGCCGTCTGCAGGACATGACCAGCTCCGGCGAAGATCTGGCGTGTCGCCAGGAAAGGAATCAAATGTGGTTCATACGACTCTGGTTCGAGCGCGCGTTCGGTGGAATAGTTCTCGTGACACCCGTAGGAATTGCCTGCGCTGTCGAGGTTGTTCTTCAGCAGGTAGATCGTTCCGCGGATTCCCTCGTCTCGAAGGCGCTGTTCTGCAGACTCGGTGAGTTCCTCAAGGATTCGCTCGCCTGCTCGATCGTGGACGACTGCGTCCCTCGCACTGTCGCACTCACCTGTTGCGTATTCCGGATGCGAGCCGACGTCGAGGTAGAGACGCGACCCATTCTCAAGGAAAACGTTTGAGCTCCTCCCCCACGAGACGACTTTTCGAAAAAGGTATCGAGCGACTTCGTCGGGGCTTAGACGCCGCTGACCACGGAGAACGCAGGTGATTCCGTACTCAGTCTCGACACCAACGATGCGACGCACACTAGGCCGAGAGGAGTTGGGCAACTTCGACGTCTGTCAATCGTCGGAAGCACCGCCTCTGAGATCCCCTCTCGAGGACGGCCACTTCGAGATCTGAAGCCGCAAGTGTTCGAGACTGACCCGAGAGCGCAGCAACTGCTGTCTTGATCGAGAACTTCAATTCGTCAGACGGCTTCGCGCCCGCGACTCGAGTTTTCATTTCGTCTGACTCACCACCGATGACAGCACTGTGCTGTTCATCGAGGACTGTGCCGTCATACATGATGCGATACAGGCGGTCGCTTTCCTGTGTCGCTCCCACCTCGACGACGAGAATCTCAATTTCCAACGGTTTGACCTCATGCGTGAAGGTCGTGGCGATCAGCTGGGCGTATTGGTTCGCAAGACTTCGAGCGTCGACGTCTTGGCGTGAGAACTGGTAGCCCTTGAGGTCCGCTGCACGCACACCGGCAACCCGGAGTTGATCGAACTCGCTGTACTTCCCTACCCCCGCGAAGGCGATGCGGTCATAGATTTCCGAAATCTTGCGCAGGGTCGAACTCGGATTCTCGGCAACGAGGACGATCCCGTTGTCGTACTGCAGTGCGATCAAGGAACGACCACGGGCAATTCCCTTTCGCGCGTAATCCGCGCGATCTTGCATCATCTGCTCGGGAGAGACGTAATACGGCATGCTCATGCGTTCTTCGCCTCCTCGGAGAGTGCTGCAAATACCGGTGAAAGTTCGGAATCTTGGACGAAACTGAAACCCCGAGCGTTGATGGTGGCTACGGATGGGTAGATCCCGCGCACGGCGTCGAAGCCTCCAGTTGCACTATCGGCGTCGGCTGCCTGCCACAGCGCACGACACGCCAGTGTCACGGCTGCCTCGAGCGTCAGCGACGACTTCCATCCGAGACGAATGGTGGTCGATGCATGGAGCATGCCCGAACCCGTGGCCACGAAGTCCTTCTCTTCATAGCGTCCACCCGTGGCGTCGTACGCCCAGATGTGAGACGACTTCGACGCAGGTTCATAGCCAGCAAAGATCGGAACGACCATCAGGCCTTGCATTGCCGCTGGAAGATTGTTGCGCACGAAGAGCGACAACTGGTTCGCCTTTCCCTCGAGTGAAAGGCTCTGACCCTCGACCTTCTCGTAATGCTCGATCTGCAACTGGAAGAGCTTGACCATCTCCATCGCAGTTCCCGCTGCACCGGCGATTGCGACCGCACTGTACATGTCGGCCTGCATCACCTTGTCCATCTCGCGATGAGAGATCAAATTTCCAGACGTTGCGCGCCGGTCACCGGCGATAACGACGCCCTCTGAAGACCGAATCGCGACGCAGGTCGTCGCGTGAGGAATGGCGAGTGCGCTCGCGTCGGTAGACAGCGCGGCAAATGGTTCGATTCCGTTCGCCCTCAAGAGCGCGTCGAAACGGGGGCCGATCTCCGGAACGAAGCGACTCACTGGCCGCCCTTTTGCACGTAGTTCTTCACGAATTCTTCTGCGTTGGTCTCGAGGACCTCATCGATTTCGTCGAGCAAGTCATCGAGCTCAGCGACGAGATCGGATTGAGGGCTCTCAACTGCGGTCTCAGGTGCGATCTCTTCCGTGTGCGACGAGTTTGCAGCAGACTTTCGAATGCGTTCGGCCATGGGCTGAGGGTATCGCAGTTACCCGCGCCTTTTCCATCGCAACGACTGGTGTGCTAGCGCCCCTCGAGTCTCTTGAGCAAGGTCAGCAGACTTGGGTCGCCCTCGAAGAGGCGCTCAGTCAGCGTCCTCGTACCCCGCAATGGGTCCGGCATGTCGATTCGTTTCAAGACGTCTCCGCCGATGTCAACGACGATCGAATCCCAGTTCGCAGACACGATCTCTTCCGAATAACCCCTCATGAGCATGCCCCGCATGTACGCACGGGTGTCCTCCGGTGGAGCATCGACTGCGAGTGCGACCTCTGATGCGGGGACAAGAGTTTCAAGTCCACATTTGAAGGCCAGGCACTTGTTCGGTCGCAGGTCGTGATACTGCAGATCAATTGCCTTCAGTCGGGGGTCTCCATCTTTCAGCCCGTGGCGATCCCTGAATCCGTCAACAAGACGCTTCTTGGCAACCCAATCGATCAGGCGGGGTGCTTCATCATTCATGGTTTCGACGGCATTCAACATGCGTCCCCACGTCGACAACACGAGTGAAACGACTTCTGGCGAGGATCCGATGTCCATGCCACATGCAACAGCTGTTACGCAACGATCGTAAAGATCGCGCTGAATCTCCATCGCTGACATCAGTCGTCCGTCGTGGAGAGTGATCTTGTGAGTGGACTCGAGATCTCTCGAGACTTGTCGAATCTCCGCAACGGGATCGTCGATGACGAGGTGAGGCGGATACAACCCTTCCTCGATGAGCGCAAGAACCAGTTGAGTTGATCCGACTCGTACGAAGGTTGCTGCCTGGCTCATGTTCGCGTCGCCAACGATGACATGAAAACGCCGCAAATGAGTCGGGTCACAGTGGGGTTCGTCGCGCGTATTGACGATCGGTCGCTTGATCGTGGTTTCGAGTCCAATCTCTTCTTCGAAGAAGTCCGCACGCTGAGAAATCTGGAAACCTTCGAACGTCGGTCTGTTAGCAGGAAACTCCGAGCCGACTTTGCCCGCCCCGACGATGATTTGGCGCGTGACGAAATGCGGTGTGATGAATGCCGCTAGCTGATCGAACGGCACGAGTCGTGAGACGAGATAGTTCTCGTGACTGCCGTAGCTGTTTCCTTTGCCGTCCGAATTGTTCTTGTGCGCGACGATCGAGACACCCTGCGGCAATTGCTGATTGGCGAGATCGAGGGAGCGACGCAGAATCTCATCGGCCGCCTGGTCGTATCGCAGGATGTCGAGCGCGTTTGTGCATTCGGGGCCAGAGATTTCGGGATGTGCATGATCCACGTAATATCGCGAGCCATTTGTCAGCACGCTATTGACGAGCTGAACCTCGATCTCAGGAAGGAACTGGTCATCGAGCGTAAAACCTCGCGCATCCTCTCCGGGTCGCTCTAGTGAGTAGTCCCACGATGAGGTTCCCCCGCTGTAGGAGCCGACCACGAGCGATGACGCTGCAATTGGGCCCATATCGGAACCGATGGCGAGGATGCCGTACTCGGTCTCGATTCCACAGATCTTGGGAGTCGCCACTTACAGGTACTGCCCCGTCACTGCCCGCTCGATCGCCTTGCCACCCAGGTCCTTCCGTGAGCCATCTGCGTTCGTTCTCAGGGTTCGCACGAAGACGATGCGCTCGCCTCGGCGACCCGAAATTCGCGCCCAATCATCCGGATTGGTCGTATTCGGCAGGTCCTCGTGTTCGTGGAATTCCTCGCGCACGCTGTGGATCAGGTCGTCCGTGCAGACACCCTTGGTCCCGCCACTCAACTCTCGCTTAATGGCACGCTTCTTCGCGCGACGGACGATGTTTTCGATCATCGCGCCTGAGGAAAAGTCCTTGAAATGGAGAATCTCTTTGTCGCCAGTTTGATAGGTGACCTCGAGGAATTCGTTGTCCGAATCCGTCGAGTACATCGCTTCGACCGTGCGATCGATCAGGGTCTGAAGAGTTCCATCCTCGGGCAACTGGAGTGGAACGTCGGTTGTGAGATAGCGACCGAAGATTTGGCGTGCTGCGTCCGCATCGGGCCGATCGATCTTGATCTTCACGTCGAGTCGACCCGGACGCAAGATCGCTGGATCGATGAGGTCTTCTCTATTTGTGGCACCGATGACGATCACGTTCTTCAGGCTTTCGACACCGTCGATTTCTGCAAGAAGCTGTGGAACGATCGTCGATTCCATGTCGCTCGAGATGCCCGAACCGCGGATGCGGAACATTGAATCCATCTCGTCGAAGAAGATGATGACCGGCCAGCCCTCGAAACTTTTTTCCCGCGCTCGCTGAAAGATGAGTCGAATGTGACGTTCAGTTTCACCGACGTACTTGTTCAAAAGCTCCGGACCTTTGACGTTGATGAAATAGCTCTTGGCCTTGTCCGCACCAGCCTTCGATCCCACCTTCTGGGCGAGACTGTTCGCGACTGCCTTGGCGATCAACGTCTTGCCACATCCAGGTGGGCCGTAGAGCAAGATGCCCTTCGGTGCGGGCAAGTGGTACTCGCCGTACAGGTCTGCGTGCAAGAAAGGCAGCTCGACTGCGTCAGCAATGTGTTCGATCTGTGCGCCGAGTCCTCCGATGTTGTCGTAACTGACGTCGGGTACCTCCTCCATGAAGAGGTGCTCGAAGTCATCCGTGCGCAGCTGTTCGATCACCAGCTCGGTTCGCGGTTCGACGACTATGACGTCCCCTGCACGAAGGTTCTTGCCGCGGAGAGGGCTGGCCAACTCGAAGACGCGATCGTCATCCCCGCGCATCGTGACCACTACACGTGTGCCATCCTCGAGCACTTCCTTCAGGGTGGCGATCTCCCCTGTTCTACTCCCCTTGCTTACAGCGACGATCGCAGACGCGTCATTGAGGACGACCTCCACGCCAACTTCGAGATCGTCCGCACCAAGGGCAGGGTGAGCACTCACGCGCAATTTGCGCCCGTTGGACACCACGTCATAGCGACCTTCGGCCTCCTGACGAGCAACGATCACTCCGTACACCATTGGTGGAGTCGTCAACTTGGCCACCTCTTCGCGCAACTTTCCAATGTGGTCACGAGCTTCGCGAAGGGTGAACTCGAGTTTTTCGTTCTGCGCCGTCAGGCGTGCAACATGACTCTTGGCTTCGAGGAGTCGATCCTCTGACGTCGCCGGCTTCCCAGACCGCGACCCGCTGTCGTCTGTTGCCATGTGCGCCTCCCGAGAGTGTGCCGTCGGTCTCAAACTAGTGAGGAGTTTTCGGTGCGTCCAATGCCCGCTTGCCTTCATTTCGGCGAATGTGGCGTGTACTCTTGAGGCAGCCTCAGGGCCTAACGGAAAGGTAGTTATGAAGGTCTGGATTGATCAGGATTTGTGCACGGGTGACGGGTTGTGCGAGGAAATCGCCCCGGATGTGTTCACGCTGCTTGACGACGGCCTTGCCTACGTCCGTGAGAAGGACAAGATTTTCGCCACTGCCAAAGGCAACCCGCAAGGCGCCGAGGGCATGGCCAACATTCCAGAAGACAAGCTCGACGGCGTCATTGAGTCGGCCGAAGAATGTCCAGGAGAGTGCATCTTCATCGAGCCGTAAGGCTCAGCCGAGATAACGCGCGACGGTGAGAAACGCCGTGTGCGCAACCATACGGTGATCGGGTCGAACTGCTTGACCTTCGATGTGCCACGTCCGGTGCAGCACTTCCAAGGTGCGCTCCTCTATCCAGCCGGTTCGCATTGCCTCGCGAACCTTGACTGCCTGAGTGATGCTCGGCGTGTAGGCCACGAGCAACCCTCCGGGCAGCAACGCCTTGGTTGCGTGTGGCACGACGTTCCATGGTTCGGGAAGATCGAGGATCATGCGATCGAAGCCCTCCTCGTCGACGCCCAAATAGGCATCCCGAATGGAGACGTTGTAACGACCAAGTGGTTCTTCTCCCAGGAATGAGCGAACGTTGGCCACCGCTCGATTCGCAAAGTCGTCGCGGATTTCGTAGCCAGTGATGTGCGCGCCGGCTCGAAGCATCGCCATGGAGAGCGCTCCGGAGCCGAGGCCAGTCTCGAATACCCGAACACCAGGCTTGATGTCGCCGATCATGCAGATGGTTGCCAGATCCTTGGGATAGATGACCTGAGCGCCTCGGGGCATCTCGAGAACAAAGTCCTCGAGGGTCGGACGCAGCACGTGGTATCGCGATCCCTTGCCGGTCTCGAGGACGACTCCCTCCCGAGCCCCGACGATTGCGGAGTGAGCGATGAATCCAGCGTGCGTGTGGAACTCGCCACCCTCCTTCAAGACCTCGAGGTATCGGCGGTCTTTTGAGTCGCGAATGATGACGCGCTCGCCGTAGGCAAATGGTGCGCTCACGACAATGAACTCCTGCGACGATTCCGAACACGTCGCGTCACGACCATCGCAAGCCGCACGACAGGTTCAACCCACCATCCGACGAAACGTCGAGCAACCTTCAGACCTGCCCACCTCGCCAGTCGCACGCTGCGTGAGCGCTTCGGGCGAGACGTCGCGTTAGCGGTCAATGCGATTCCTCGACCGACGTCCCTTGCGACGACCAAGGAAGTAGGCGGCGAGAAGTGCGACCACACCACTTGCGACGCCACCCGCAACCACCAACGACTTCTTCTCCTCTGTCACACCCGACAGATCTTGCTGAAGGGCGCGCAAAGAACGCTCGAGGTCGTGGCGTGTGACCTTTTCGGGTTCGGAGCTCATCGGGCGTCGTCTCCTGGATGCAACACACCAATGGAGATTCGACCCTTTGCGAAGCCCATGATCACGATCGACGAGATGAGCACCGCAAAATACGGCACGAAGGACCAAGCGCCATCAAGCGCAGGGATGGTTTGCATTCCTCGCAGGAGCCCCATTGCGAAGAAAACGAGACCGATCACGAGCAGAATTCCGCCGAAAAGGCCGAACGCAACCCAACGCCCAACCCCACGAAGAGGCGCAACGGTCTGCTGACGGACATACGCCCGAACGAGGTCGACGACCTCGCTCAACGACGATGGGGAAAGACGGGGTTCAACGTCCACCCCTTCATTCAACCAGCGAAAACGGCTCCTCTCGCGGGCTACGGAGCGAGTTGATCAGCGCTGGGATCGACAGAGACCGAGGCAAGCGCATTTGCGAGCGCAGTCCAAATCGGCCTGTAGACACCCTGGTTGGAGACGCCCTTGCCATTCAGCAGCAATGCGAAACGAACGGCCTGAGTATCTGAATACCGGGCATACCCGCTGAGGGTCTTCACGTCGGTCAAGGTTCCCGTCTTGGCATAGAGCCGACCCACTGCGGGAGAGTCCGTGAGGAGGTCACGCAACGTGCCGACCTTGCCAAGCACCGATAGTCCGTTCCCGATATCTCCGAACCCAGTGTCGGTGGCGAGGATCTCCATCAACAAACGACAGGCCAGTCGATTCGAACGATCGAGACCCGACCCATCCGCCATGACGAACCCGTCTACGAACAATCCATCCGATGCCAGTAGCTCGCTCACTGCTGCTATTCCCGCCTCCCGTGTTCCGCTTTGGCGCGTCACGAATCCGATTTCCTTGAGCATCAATTCAGCCGTGTTGTTGTCGCTGTTGGTCAGCATCTCCGCCACGACGAGTCGGAGTGGCTGGGACACAACGGAAGCAATCTCCCCAACCTCTGCTGGAGCGATGCCGACTCGTGGACTCCCAGCAACGCTGATGCCGCGTTCTGTTAACAATCGAGTCAATTCCGTTGCCGCCGCGAGTGCGGGCTGGTCGGGCTTGATCGGCGATGTGGCGAGCGTTCCGTCACTGACCATAAGCGCGCCGAGCGGTCCGACTTCAGTTCCACGAATGCCGAGTCCGAGATTCGGCGAGTACCGCTCCGTGTCATAACGCGATTCGTCGGCGACGACTGAGCCACTGATCGAGTTCACTCCTCTCGCGACAAGCCCCTCAACGAGGTCCTCGACCTTGGTTTGGTTGAACGTCGGGAAGAACTCGCGTGATGGATAATTGGAGGTCACGAGCACCGGGTCTCCTCCGCCGACGATGAAGAGGTCTCCAACAATCTGATTGCCGTCGATGACTCCTCGAGCCGAAGTGTTGAATGTGTGATCTGGACCGAGGAGTTTCAGTGCCGCGTAGGCGACGACAACTTTCATATTGCTCGCTGGAATCAGTGGACTCGTGGGATTCACCTCGACGAGGGTGCGACCCTCGACGTTCACGCTCAAACACGAGCCTTCTGGCATTGCATTGGCGACACTGACGAGACGCCGACGGACCGACGAGATTCTCACGTCGTCCGACAGGGTCTGTGGGAAGTGTCGCGCGCTGATGATCGGAGAGCCGACCTGACTCACCTCTCGCACCGGATGCGTCGATACCGACGTTGCGATGCCGTCCACAAAGCGCCAGGCAAACCCAAGGATTGATCCGATGACGAGGGTCGCACCGCCAAGCAGCGAAGCCACCACCTTCGCTGAACCGACCTTCACGTCGTGACGCGCTTGTTGCAGTGGTTTGGAGCGGTCAGGCATGGCGCGTACCCCATCGTGTGGCGTGCTCAAGGGCACGGACAACAGATGCCGCACTCGCGAAGACCGGCACGCCAAGGTCTCGCAACGCGACGACCCCAGGATTCTGTTGGTCCGCGGTTGCCAGTTCAGTGGCGACGAGAATCGGCTTTCCGTATCGCTTGGACGCCTCGACAGACTTCTGTGCGTACTTCACATCTTGACCCTCATGGAACCCTACGATCCGCTCGATGCCGTGGTCGGGATAGAAGCGACCTTCACGCATCAATCGAGCCTGGTTGCTTTGGATGCCCAGTCCAAGGAAGACCACCGAGTCGACCTCAGGAGACGAGAGCAAGATCTCGAAGATCGATTCCACGGTCTCCCGGGTCTCTCCCCCTGCTGAGTCGATTGGATTCCCCTTGCTCCATCGTGGTGGCAGAATCTCGTCAAGGGAGGCCATCACCGCGTCGCTCAGATTGGTGAGTGTCAGCGTTGTCGACTTTCCGATTTGATCTGCAACAGCGACTCCCCATCCACCAACCGTCGTCAGCACGGCTACTCTCGGACCACGAGGAACCGGCAGAGTTGCCATCACGGCGGCGGCGTTAAACGCCTCATCCATGGTTTCGCATGCGGTCAATCCATACTGTCGACACGCACCGAGGAATGCCGCCGCGTCGCCAGCGAGCGAACCAGTGTGACTGGACGCAGCTTTCGCTCCTTGAGCTGTCGTCCCACCCTTCACGACGACGACTGGCTTGTGCGCAACCATTGGGCGAGCAATCGAGAGAAAATCTTGAGCGCGAGAAAGGTCCTCGAGGTAACAGAGACCAACTCGTGTCTCTGAGTCTTTGGCTAGATAATCAAGCACTTCTGGCACGCCGACATGTGGCGCATTGCCAACCGACAGCGCACGCGAGACCCCAACGTTTCTCGCCCGCGACATGTTCATCCATGTGGAAACGAAATTCCCGCTTTGCGACGCGATTCCGATCGGACCTTTCGGCGGGTGCGGCGCAACTATCTGCAGACACAAGCCAGCAGGTGTGCTCACCAGACCCTGACCATTCGGGCCAGCAAGCGTGATACCCAATCTCACGGCAGCGTCGACAAGTTCTTGTTCGGCGCCAGCGCCATCAGCGCCTGCTTCTCGGTATCCGGCAGTCGCGACGAACACTGCTCGCACCCCCTTGCGCGCAAGCTGTTCGAGGATTGCAACGTTTCCCTCGCTTGGTGTCCAGATGAATGCGGCATCGACAACACCTTCAGGAATCTC
>JALRJT010000083.1 GCA_023254985.1 Ilumatobacteraceae bacterium
GCTGAGCTCGACCTCAACCCGAGCACCCGCGTCCGTGACCTCACGGACTCCGAGGTCAACAAGATCCGTCTGTACATCGAGAACAACCTCACCGTCGAAGGTGACCTGCGTCGCGACGTGCAGACCGACATCAAGCGCAAGATCGAGATCGGCTCCTACCAGGGAACTCGTCACCGCAAGGGCCTCCCGGTTCGCGGTCAGCGCACCCACACCAACGCTCGCACCCGCAAGGGACCGAAGAAGACCGTTGCCAACAAGAAGATGGCAGTGAGGAAGTAACCCATGGCAAAGGCACCAGCACCCCGCAAGCGCAAGCGCGATCGTAAGAACGTCGCGACCGGCGTCGTGCACATCAAGAGCTCGTTCAACAACACGATCGTGTCGATCACCGACTCCGAGGGCAACGTCATTTCGTGGGCCTCGTCGGGTGGCGTCGGCTTCTCCGGTTCGCGCAAGTCCACCCCGTTCGCTGCACAGATGGCCGCCGAGAAGGCTGGCCGCGCCGCGATGGACCAGGGACTTCGTCGCGCCGAAGTGCACGTGAAGGGCCCGGGCTCGGGTCGTGACACCGCACTGCGCTCCATCCAGAACCTGGGCATCGAAGTGTCCGGCATCAAGGACGTGACTCCGGTGCCACACAACGGTTGCCTCCAGCCGAAGCGAAAGAGGCCGTAATCATGGCTCGCTATACAGGACCAAAGGTACGCATCTCGCGCCGCCTAGGCATCAACGTCTACGAGAACAACAAGGGCTCAAAGGCTCTCGAGCGTCGTCCATTCCCACCGGGAACGCACGGCCGCACCCGCCGTCGTGGCGCAGGCAGCGAGTACCTCACCCAGCTGCAGGAAAAGCAGAAGGCGAAGTACATCTACGGCGTCCTCGAGCGTCAGTTCCGCAAGACCTACGAAGAGGCGACCCGGCTCAGTGGCCCGACCGGTGAGAACCTGTTGCGTCTGCTCGAGTGCCGTCTCGACAACGTGGTCTACCGCGCAGGCTGGGCGAGCACTCGTCCGCAGGCCCGTCAGTTCGTCAGCCACGGCCTCGTGATGGTGGACGGCAAGCGTGTCAACATCCCGTCATACTCGGTCGGTCGCGGCCAGGTCATCACGTTGACCGACAAGGCCAAGAACATGATCATCATCCAGCACAACATCGACACCCTCGACCGCAAGGTCGTCGGTTGGATGGACGCAGCAGAGGGTGGCAAGCAGGTCACCGTCCGCGAGTTGCCGCAGCGCGAACACATCGACGTTCCCGTCCGCGAACAGCTCATCGTCGAGCTCTATTCGAAGTAACCCCCGACCAGAAAATCGCAAGAGGAGACACCAATGCTTGTCATTCAGCGCCCAACCGTGGAAGCAATCGGCACCCCGGAGAACAACCGCCAGAAGTTCTCCATCGGACCGCTCGAGCCGGGCCTCGGCCACACCATCGGCAACTCGATTCGTCGCATGTTGCTCTCGTCGATTCCTGGTTCAGCGATCACAACCGTCAAGTTCGAGTCGGCTCTGCACGAGTTCGACGTGATCGACGGGATCACCGAGGACGTCACCGAGATCATCTTGAACCTGAAGGACGTCGTCGTGACCTCAGAGAGCGATGAGCCAGTCGTCATCACCCTCGACGTGAAGGGTCCAGCAGAAGTCACCGCCGCAGACATCGTCTGCCCGGCGGGCGTCGAGATCTTGAACAAGGGTCAGCACATCGCGACGTTGTCGGCGAAGGGTCGCCTCGTCGTCGATCTCACGATCGAGCGTGGCAAGGGTTATGCCTCGAGCGACCGCGACACCCGCAAGGTGATCGGTGTCATTCCGGTCGATGCGATCTTCTCGCCCGTGCGTCGTTGCACGTTCACTGTCGAGCCGACGCGCGTCGAGCAGTCGACCAACTACGACAAGATCGTCCTCGACATCGAGACCGACGGCACCATGGAGCCACGTGAGGCACTCGCCTCGGCTGGCGCCACGTTGCGTTCGCTCGTCGACCTCGTCGCCACGATGAGCGATGAGCCAGTCGCCCTCGAACTCGGCGAAGTCATCGGTTCGGGCTCCGGCTCGCCGGACCTCGACCTGAGCATCGAGGACCTCGACCTGTCCGAGCGTCCCCGCAACTGCTTGAAGCGCGCCCAGATCAACACGGTCGGCGAGCTCTTGCTGCGCAGCGAGGAAGACCTGCTCAACATCACCAACTTCGGTCAGAAGTCGTTGGACGAAATCAAGTTGAAGCTCGACGAGCGCGGCCTCTCGCTGCGTATCTGAGCGAACGACGTACATAGGAGACGATGAGACATGCCAGCAACACCACGACGCGCCCGCAAGTTCGGCGGTAGCGCACACCACCAGAAACTGATGATGGCGAACCTCGCTGCGTCGCTGTTCGCTGCAGAGGGCATCGTCACCACCGAGGGCAAGGCCAAGGCATTGCGCCCGATCGCCGAGAAGTTGATCACCAAGGCGATCAAGGCACAGGATGCCGGCCCGATGCGCATTCACCGCATCCGGCAGATCCAGGGTTACCTGAACGACAAGGAAATGACGAACAAGCTCGTCAACGTCGTCGCTCCTCGTTACGCCTCGCGCAACGGTGGCTACACGCGAATCTTGAAGCTCGGCCCGCGTCACGGTGACAACGCACCAATGGCGCGCATCGAACTCGTCTAGTTCGGTTTCGCATCATGCGTCGCGCGCGCATGACCGTCGCCTACAAGGGTGACGCGTTCCACGGTTTCGCCACCAATCCCGGTGTCGACACCGTCGAGTCTCATCTCACGGGTGCGCTGCGTCAGGTGTTGCAAGTCGACATCAACATCGTCGCTGCCGGTCGCACCGATGCCGGCGTGCACGGTTGGGGGCAGGTGGTCAGTATGGACCTTCCCGACACGGTCGATCTCGCGGTATTGCGCAAGCAACTAAATGCCTTGTGCGGGCCCTTCGTCGTCGTTCGCGAGGCCGACTGGGCAGAGCCCGACTTCCACGCTCGCTTTTCGGCAATGTGGCGCAGTTACCGGTACACGGTGTTGAACTCACCGGTACCGAATCCGTTCATGGTCGAGACCGCCTGGCACATCCACAGCCCGCTCAAGCTGAGGGCCATGCAGCTCGCGTGCGACGCGGTGATCGGGGAGCACGACTTCTCGGCGTTCTGTCGCAAGCCCAAGCCGAGTGAGGGGGAGCACGGGGCCGAGTTCTCCATGCGCAGGTATGTGATGAATGCCGACTGGCGCGACCTCGGGGACGGGGTGCTGCGCTTCGACGTTCGTGCGAATGCCTTCTGCCATCAGATGGTCAGATCCCTCGTCGGGACCTTCATCGAGATCGGTCTCGGGAAGCGCCCGCCGAGCGACATGCGGGGTCTCATCCTGTCCGGGGACCGGAACCAGGCCGCTCAGGTCGCCCCGCCACACGGGCTGTGCCTGTGGGAGGTGGGCTATCCGGCCGATCCCGGTCGATTGTGAACCGGTCCTTTTCGCCCCTATCCTGAAAAGCCCACGGGGACCGGCCAGCGGCCGATTTTCCGGATCAGTCCCCAGCACTTCGAAAGCAGTTTTCATGCGTACGTATAGCCCCAAAGCCAGCGATGTAAAGCGCGAGTGGCACGTTGTCGATGCCGACGGTCTCGTGCTCGGTCGTATGTGCACCGAAGTCGCGCGACTCCTGCGCGGAAAGCACAAGCCGATGTTCTCGACCCACATGGACACCGGTGACCACGTGATCATCGTGAATGCGTCCAAGGTCGTGTTGACCAAGGGCAAGGCCGACAAGGAACTCGTGCACGACTACAGCGGTTACCCCGGTGGTCTGCGCACCCAGACGTACGCCAACCTGCTCAGCCGCAAGCCAGAGGATGCGATCCGTCGCACCGTTCGTGGAATGTTGCCGAAGGGTCCGCTCGGTCGTCAGATGATCAAGAAGTTGAAGGTCGTCGCCGGTCCGGAACACGGTCACGGCGCACAGCAGCCAAAGGTTCTCGAGTTGCCACACGCCAAGGCGCGTTGAGCAAGAGATTGGAATAGAGGAGTACTTCGTGGGAACACAACCACTCACCCAGACCACTGGTCGACGCAAGGGAGCAATCGCTCGCGCACGCCTTCGTCCCGGCTCGGGCAAGGTGACCGTCAACGGTCGCGCGTTCGACAACTACTTCCCGAGCGCAGTCCAGCGCAACATCGCCAGTGAGGCGTTGCGCGTGGTCGAGGCAGAGACTGCCTACGACGTCGACTGCGACATCCAGGGTGGTGGCATCGCCGGTCAGGCCGGCGCACTGCGCATGGCGATCGCTCGCTCGATCGTCGAGCTCGACCCGGAGAAGCGCTCGGTGTTGCGCAAGGCCGGACTCCTCACGCGCGACTCGCGCAAGAAGGAAAGCAAGAAGTACGGCTTGAAGAAGGCCCGAAAGGCACCGCAGTACACCAAGCGTTAATCGCCTGGTTGTCGCGACGAACCGCGACGAAGTACGCATCATGATTCGCTTCGGCACCGACGGCGTCCGCGGAGTCGCCTTCGAACAACTGACGCTCGACTACGTCGCACGTCTCGGTCGAGTCGCTGGTCGCAGGCTCGGTTCCACCCGCGTCATCATCGGCCAAGACACTCGTGAGTCGGGTACCCAATTGGCCGAAGCGCTTGTCGGCGGTTTGCGCGCCAGTGGCTGTGAGGTCGAGTTCCTTGGTGTCATGCCGACGCCGGCCATTGCGTTCCTCGCTCAGGCAGATGGTTGTGCGGCTGCTGCCATCACCGCCTCGCACAACCCCTATCGCGACAACGGCGTGAAGTTGTTCTCGGCCGGTGGGAACAAGCTCACCGACGAAGTCCAGGACGCGATCGAAGGTGATCTGGCAGGTGGTGACTCAAGCCCCGCCGATCAATCAGTCGCGCTCGAGCGAACCGACCGCAGTGCTCAGTACGTGGAGCACGTCGCGTCAATCATCGCACCGCGCGATCTGACGGGCGTAACCGTGGTGCTCGACTGTGCGAACGGCGCAATGAGCGACGTCGCCCCGCGAGCGTTTGCGGCACTCGGTGCAACGGTGATCGCGATCAACGACGAGCCGAATGGCCGCAACATCAACGAGGGTTGTGGAGCCGCGCATCCAGAGGCACTGAGTGAAGCGGTGCGGTTGCATTCTGCCGATCTCGGGCTCGCCTTCGACGGTGATGGTGACCGAGTGATCGCCGTCGATCACGTCGGCAACGTCGTCGACGGTGACCAGACGATCGCACTGTTTGCACTCGACTTCGCGTCGCGGGGCGAACTCGATCCACGTTCGGTGGTCGTGACGGTGATGACCAATGCCGGCTTCCATTCGGCGATGGCCGACGCGGGCATCATCATCCACACGACGCCGGTTGGCGATCGCCACGTGCTCGCAGAGATGGAGTCGACGGGTTCGCTCATCGGCGGGGAACAAAGCGGGCACATCATCCTCAGGCGTCACGCCACGACTGGAGATGGGTTGCTCGCGGGAATCCTGTTGGTCGATCTCGTCAAGCGCAATGGTTTGCCGCTCGAACGACTTGCAGTCGAAGCGATGATTCCCTTGCCACAGCATTTGATCAACGTGAAAGTTGCTTCGATCGTCGACGAAGTTGCGCGTGTGTGTGCAGACGACGTCGAGCAAGCAGAGCGTGCACTCGCAGGAGTTGGTCGAGTGTTGTTGCGTGCGAGTGGCACCGAGCCGTTGATTCGCGTGATGGTCGAAGCGGCGACCGATGACGCAGCGCGACAGATCGCATCAGACCTTGCAGACGCAGTGGCCAAGCGGCTTGGCGGATCTCGGTAGCCTGTAGTCATGTGCGGCATCATCGGGATCGTGTCGCGACCGAGCGGCCGAGCCGTTCCAACCACCGCTGAAGTGCTTGCTGGGCTGGACGAAGCGGTCAGCTCGTCTCGCAGCGGCGACGTCGCGCTCACCGCAGACCAAGTCAGCCGTGTCGACCTGCTGTTGCGCGGTGATGCGGGACTTGCGGTCCTCATGGACAACCGCAGGCTCGCCGTGGACATCGCGTCACGTCTCGATGAACTAGATGCGTTCGCGCTGTCGAGCGAAGCCGCGCTCGAGTCCGCCTCGTCGCTGAGCATCGCTGAGGTTGAGCGTCGAAGCCTGGATCTGGCCCGATTGAAGGACGCGAACTGGGCGATTCGCAACGATCGGTTGCGCAACGCCGTTGCCGTATTCGATCTCGCGGGAACTCGCTCGACCGATTCGGCGCGCAACGCCTATTTCTCGATCCAGCAGGCCTTTGCCGCACTCGATCGCATGGAGGTGCGTGGCCGCGACTCCGCGGGCGTGCACGTGATGGTGTGGGGTCACGACCTCGAGGCAACCGATTCGCGAGTCACCCCATTGCTCGCAGGTCGCCAGGACGATGCTCTGTTCACGTCGGGCTCGGTGCGCGTCGGTGCACCGGGGTGTGCCTGGTCGTTCGTTTATAAAGCAGCAGCCGAGATTGGCGAGCTTGGCGACAACACCCGTGCGATGCGATCAGCAGTCGTCGCCGACGACTTGTTGCGTTTGCTCGTCTCCCAGCGAGGCGCTCGCGTGTCAGTGCTCGGCCACACTCGCTGGGCCAGCGTCGGCATCATCTCCGAACCCAATGCACACCCCGTGAACTCAGAGGAACTCGAGTCGACCTTCGGTGCGCCATATCTTGTCGCTGCGCTGAACGGTGATGTCGACAACCACGCCGACATCAAGGTGCGCAACGGGTTGCGCATCGCCGATCCGATCACGACGGATGCCAAAGTGATTCCGACCGTCGTTGCGCGTCGTCGCCAGACGGGCGAGGCGATCGCGGATGCATTCCGCAACACGGTCCGTGAGTTCGACGGTTCAGTCGCGATCGCGGCAGCCAGTGCGGAGTCGCCGTCGACGATGTTGCTCGCACTTCGTGGAAGCGGACAAGGACTGTGTGTCGGGCTCGCCGAGGATCGGTTCATCGTGGCGAGCGAGCCGTACGGTTGCGTCGAGGAGACGTTGCGTTACGTGCGCATGGATGGCGAAGCCCTCGCCGATGCGAACAACCCTGCGACGAGGGGTCAAGTCGTCGTGCTCGATGGTGAGCGCGCGGGCACACTCGATGGCTGCCAGATGATGGCCTATGACGGCACGCTGATTCCGCTTACTGATGGTTCGGTCACGGTTGCCGAGGTGACCACGCGCGACATCGATCGTGGCGAGCATAAGCACTTCCTCTCCAAGGAAATTGCTGAGGCGCCGCAGAGTTTCCGCAAGACCCTGCGCGGCAAGATCGCAGAGCGCGATGGGAGGCTCGTGGCCTCACTGGATGAGACCGTGCTGCCGCAGAGCATTCGCGAGAAGTTGGCGCAGCGTGGCTACGTGCGCATCCGCGTGATCGGCCAGGGAACTGCTGCGATCGCCGGGCGCAGCCTCGCGCAGTTGTTGCGCACGCTCGTCGATCACTCAGTGCAGGTGGATGCGCTTCCGGCGACGGAACTTTCGGGATTCCAGCTCGACCTCGACATGTCCGACACATTGGTCGTGGCGATCAGCCAGAGCGGCACGACGACCGACACCAATCGCACGGTCGACCTCGCCCGCACTCGTGGCGCGGCAGTGCTGGCGATCGTGAACCGTCGTGGCAGCGAACTCGCCGCCAAGGCCGACGGTGTGCTGTACACCTCGGACGGGCGCGACGTGGAGATGAGTGTTGCGAGCACCAAGGCGTTCTACTCGCAAGTGGCTGCCGGCTGTACTCCACCTTGTGCGCCATGGCCCGCGCCACTCACCCCGCGACCCTTTTGCCGCGCTCGACTACT
>JALRJT010000098.1 GCA_023254985.1 Ilumatobacteraceae bacterium
AGGGACGACCTTCACGATTCGCGCGGTCGATGATCTTGTCGTCGATGTCGGTGATGTTCGAGACGAGGCGAACCGTGAGCCCGCTCCACTCCAAATACCGACGGAGGATGTCATAGACGAGCGTGGCTCGACCATGGCCCAGGTGGGGCGGGCCATAGACGGTCGGCCCACAGAGATAGATGCCGATCCTGCCCGGTTCGCGCAAGCGAACCTCGCGCACCTCGCGCGTTGCAGTGTCGTAGAGGTGCAACATTTCCGTCAGTCTAAAGGCGCATCCACACGCCAAGCCCTGTGCAAGCCCAATACAGTTGATCCGCGATGAACGTCCCCGAAAAGCCGACGCTGGATGGTCTTGAACCCCGCCTCATGCAGCGCTGGGATGCTGAGGGCACGTATCGCTTCGACCGCAACGCCACTCGCGAATCCGTCTTTTCCGTTGACACTCCTCCGCCGACCGTTTCCGGCTCGCTCCACATGGGCCACGTCTTCAGCTACACCCACACCGACACCCTGGCGCGCTTCTGGCGTATGCGCGGCAAGAGTGTCTTCTACCCGATGGGCTGGGACGACAACGGTCTGCCCACCGAGCGTCGCGTGCAGAACTACTTCGGCGTGTCGTGTGATCCATCCATCGCCTATGACCCATCGTTCGTTCCTCCGTTCAGAGGCGACGTGCCGAAGGATCACCGCGCAGTCGCAATCTCGCGACCGAACTTCATCACGCTGTGCGAGGAACTCACCCACCAAGACGAGAAGGTGTTCGAAGATCTCTTCCGCAGGCTCGGGCTCTCGGTCGACTGGTCACTGCTGTACTCCACGATCAGCGATCACGCCCGCAAGACGAGTCAAGCGGCATTCCTGCGCAACCTGAGTCGCGGCGAGGCCTACGCACAAGAAGCACCGACGTTGTGGGACGTCGACTTCGGGACCGCGGTTGCACAGGCCGAACTCGAAGATCGCGAACGTCCAGGCGCGTACCACTCGATCGCCTTCTCGCGAAGTGACGGCCAAGGCGACGTCATGATCGCAACGACCCGACCCGAGTTGATTCCTGCATGTGTCGCACTCGTCGCCCACCCGGATGATCCCCGCTACCAGCCACTCTTCGGCAAGACGGTGAAGACTCCGTTGTTCGGAGTCGAAGTTCCGGTTTGTGCACACGAACTCGCCCAGATCGACAAGGGAACTGGCATTGCGATGATCTGCACGTTCGGCGATCTCACCGACGTCATCTGGTGGCGCGAACTCCAACTCCCGACTCGAGCGGTGATCGGTCGCGATGGAAGATTGCTCGCCGAAACCCCGGAGTGGATCACTACGAGTGCCGGCAAGGACGCATATGCAGCGCTTGCCGCGCTCAAGGTGAATCAGGCGCAAACCAAGATCGTGGAACTCTTGCGGACGTCAGGCGAGATGCACGGCGAGCCCGAAAAGATCGTGCACCCGGTGAAGTTCTACGAAAAAGGCGACCGGCCACTCGAGATCGTCACTTCGCGCCAGTGGTACATCCGCAACGGTGGTCGCGACGAGAAATTGCGTGCGGCACTCCTTCGTCGCGGTGGCGAACTCACCTGGCATCCCGACTTCATGCAGCACCGTTACTCGAACTGGGTCGAGGGACTGAACGGTGACTGGTTGATATCACGCCAGCGCTACTTCGGCGTGCCTTTACCCCTCTGGTATCCACTGGATGCCCAAGGCGAGCCGAATTTTGACAACCCACTCGTCCCGAGCGAGTCGCAGCTCCCGATCGATCCCAGCACCGACGTTCCCGCCGGATACACCGAGGATCAGCGCGGCAAAGCCAACGGCTTCGTCGGCGAGTCCGACGTCATGGACACCTGGGCAACGTCGTCACTCACCCCGCAGATTGCTGGTCGCTGGCTCGATGATCCCGATCTCTATTCACGAATGTTCCCGATGGACGTCCGCCCACAAGGACACGACATCATTCGCACGTGGTTGTTCGCCACCACCGTGCGCAGTCACTTCGAACACGACGTGATGCCGTGGCGCAACGCAGCGCTCTCTGGATGGATCCTCGATCCCGACCGGAAGAAGATGTCGAAGTCGAAGGGCAACGTCGTCACTCCGATCGAGTTGTTCGATCAATACGGCAGCGACGCAGTTCGTTATTGGGCGGCAAGCGCACGCCCCGGGGTCGACACGGCATTCAGTGAAGACCAGATGAAGGTGGGACGCAAGCTCGCGACCAAACTGCTCAATGTCACGAAGTACGTGCTTGGTATCGGCGACGTCGACCGATCGTTCATACCCACGCACGACATCGACGTGGCAATGCTGTCACGCCTCGCGGATGTCGTCGATGATGCGACGCGAGCGTTCGAAAGTTTCGATTATGCACGCGCACTCGAGCGCACGGAATCGTTCTTCTGGTGGTTCTGCGACGATTACGCCGAAATCGTCAAGACCCGTGGATACGCCAAAGGAAATGACGCTGCGTCAGCACGTGCGGCACTGCGTCGGGCACTCAGCACACTCCAGCGACTCTTCGCGCCGCACATCCCCTTCTCGACCGAAGAGGCATGGTCGTGGTGGGAGTCCGGTTCGATCCACGCCGCAAAGTGGCCGACACGAGAAGAACTCCTTTCAGGGACGACTGCGGTCGCAGACCATGACGCACGACTTGATGCAATCTGTGCAGTGGTTGGCTTGATCCGTCGCACGAAGACCGAGGCAAAGACGAATCAGCGCAACAGAGTTGCTCACATTTCAGTTTCAGCAACACAGGGACAAATCGACCACATCAAGGCCTCGCTCGACGATCTGCGCAACACTGGTTCGATCCTCGAGATTGAGTTCGTGGCTCAGGATGACGCAATGATTGGCGCGACGGTACGTCTCGCCGATCCCGACTGAACTACCCCCACTACGCTGAGTCAACGATGAGATCGACACGGCGACCGTGGTCGCATTTCGCCATCCTCGCCTTCAACCTCGGCGTCGCTGGCCTCCTCATCATCGTCGGAGTCGGCATGCTCTGGGCGGGCCAACGCCTCAGCACTCGTCAGGTAGTGAGCATCGATCGTGACGAGAACGCGACACCTATAGAGGACGCCAACATCGCGCCATCCGAGGAATGGAATCTCACCGAGGGTGACCTTCAAGCAAAGAACTTCCTGCTCACGGGCTCGGACAACGGTGGTTGCGTCGATCCTGACTCTCCCTATGCCGGGGCCTTCGGTGACCGCACGAGCTTCGGCGAACGAAGCGACACGATCATGATCATCCGAGTCAATCCGCTCGACAATCAAGCGGCGTTCCTCTCCTTTCCCCGTGACCTCTGGGTCAAGATCGCTGGGTCGACACGTTCGAACCGCATCAACACCGCCTTCGAACGCAAGAATCCGAATCGACTCATCAACACCATTTACGAGAACTTCGGCATCCCCATCGATCACTACGTGAACATCGACTTCTGCGCATTCAAAGAGATCGTCGATGCGGTTGGCGGAGTCAGCGTGCCATTCGCCTATGAGACGCGGGACCAAAAGACTGGCCTCTACGTGCCGCGGGCAATGTGCTTCCAGTTCTCTGGTGACCATGCGCTCGCCTACGTGCGCTCACGGTCGGGTTACTCCTACTTCGACCCCGCCAAGGGTTCGTGGGTCAAGGACGGCACCTCAGACCTTGGTCGCATCAGTAGGCAGCAGGACTTCATTCGCCGTGCCATGCAACGTGCCCTCGACAAGGGATCAAGCAGCCCACGGGTTGCCAACGAATTGTTGAACACCGGACTTCGCAACGTGATCACCGACGACGAGTTGTCCGCGCTTTCGATGCTGCAATTGGCACAAGCAATGCGAAACATCAACACTGCCAAGATTCCGTCATACACGATCAGTAGCGCCGGTCAAATGATCGGCGAAGAAGCGGTGCTAATTCCGAAAATTCAAAACGACACGATGCGTCAAGTCCTTGCACTCTTCCAAGGAAAGGCAAGTTTCGGCACCCCGACAGCCGGCGATGAGGGCGCTCTCGCGCCGAATGCAGTTTCGGTGCGTGCATTCACGAGCCGACCCTCGGCAACTCCTCCGACGACAGTTCCCACGGTTGCCCCTGAGCAAGACACGCTTGGCATCGTCCCGCCCGACGATCCGTCCTGCCGCTAACCGAGCACAGCGAGAAGCGCGTCGGGTACGTCGACGGGTCCGTTCACCGTTGCACATCGAGCACCGACTCGCTCCGCAAATGCACGAGCTTCATCGCTGTCGTCTGAGTGAGCAATAATGACGAGTTCATCAAGGTCGCGGGCAACGGCTTCGGCCGACTGCTCTGAGGTTGATCGACAATCAGACAACAGCACTGTGATTCGGCGTTGCGCCGTTGACCGAGCAAGTTGCGACGCGGATTCTCGAAGAGCATCGGCGAGGTTCGTCGTTCCAAATCCGCGCAGTGACAACACCGACGTCACGAGCCGATCGACGTCTGTTTCTTCCCTCTGATGTTTGGCAACACCGACGTCACCACCGAAAACGAGGATGCTGTAGTCGGCTGGTCGGCGATGCGCGACAGCCGCCGCAGTAAGCGCTGCTGTCGCGAGTGGTGCGCCGCCCATCGAACCACTGCGATCGATCACGAGGCTGATGGCGTGGGAGTTCTTCGTCCAGACACGATGACGTAGTTCCTCGACGTTGAGCACTCCGGTAACACGGCGCCCAACAAGTGCTTCGGTACTTGCGTCCAAATCGAGATCGCCTGACGCGTCATTCGACTTTCGACTGACGATGCGACCCACTCCTCGTCGTGTCGGCCCCATTCGGGAAGCAATGTCGAGAAAGATGCGACCTGCGAGATTGCGCGCTATCTCACTGAGTTCTGGATCGGTTGCTGCGACGAGATCAGCGAGCATCGTGAGCGCTTCGTCAGGTTCGCTCGAAAGTTTTCGTGCGAACGCATCCTCATCCAAGACGCCGACTTCAGGCGACACTTCTTCGAAACCTTCGTGACGTTCGAGTTCACGACGAGACACCGTGCGCTTCGATGCGCGTGATGGAGGAGACGACGCCGGCGGTCGCTCTAGTGATTGCGGGTTGCCCCCGTCGGGGCGCTCGCTTTTCCCTCGGAATCCGACCTGTTCGATGCAAACTGGCGGTCCCACAATTCCTCGATGATCGATTCGGCGCTCCGCGCAACTCCTTCACGAGTGCGAACTCGACCACTGAGTGACACGATGGCCGCATCTTTCCCGCAGTCATTGAGCGTTGACGCAGACCCTCTCATAGATGCGAGTTCAGTGGCGACCATCACGGTGTCAATCGCGCCTCGTACGGAGGATCCTGAGCGCAGTTCTGGGTGAGTCCTCGTCGCACGGGTGACGTCAACGACGCCACGAACCCACTCGGTGTCGAGTCCAGTCGCCGTTGTGTGACGAACGATCGCAACTTCGTCGTCGAGCGACTGGTACGTCATTGCCACACGACAGACACGGTCGGAAATCGCACTCGAAATTCGCGCCGTGCCGACAGCATCAAACGGGTTCATCGCCGCAACGAGCCGAAAGCCATCCCCTGCGGACACCGTCCCGTAGCGGGGAATGGTGATCTCGCCCTCGCTCATCACGGTGACGAGGACGTTCAGCGTTTCCTCCGGGATGCGATTGATTTCTTCGACGTACAGAAGCGAGCCATCGCGAAGGGCCTGGACGAGCGGCCCATCGACGAACGACTGCGTGGTGTACCCCTCGTCGAGGACACGTGCAGGATCGAAGTTGCCTATCAGACGACTCGGGGTGAGCTCTGCGTTGCCCTCGACGAAGACGAAGGACACGCCAAACGATTGAGCCACCGAACGCAAGAGCGTTGACTTACCGGTACCTGGTGGGCCTTCGAGAACGACATGGCGGCGCGCTGCGAGTGCAGCAACAACGAGTTCAGTTTCCCGCGAACGTCCGACGACGCTCTTTGTCGGGTCGTTAGGCATATTTGATGACGCCGCGGATGTTCTCACCTTGGCGCATCGCACGGTAGCCCTCGTTGACTTCCTCGAGTGCATATTCCCGCGTCACGAGTCCGTTCAAGTCAAGTTGGCCCTCGCGGAACAAACCGAGGAGCTTCGGGATGTCTGCGCGCGGATTCCCCGAGCCGAACAACGATCCGACCAACTGCTTCTCCGACAGCGTGAGATCCAGCAGGCTGATGTTTGCCGTCATCTCCATCAACGGATGAATGTTGGTGACGACAACACGGCCACCTTTCGATACGGCGGCCATTGCCTCACCGATC
>JALRJT010000192.1 GCA_023254985.1 Ilumatobacteraceae bacterium
GTTCCTGATCAAGCCTCCCGGCGTTCGCGTCGCACTCGACTAGGTCGGAAAAGTTTCCCGATGATCGTCGAATTGCTCTGTGGCGTCACGCAGTTGGCGGTCCTCGCGATCATCGCGCGCGTGATCCTCTCGTGGTTTCCCATCGGCCCGACCTCACCATTTGCGCCAATCGCTCGAGTGATCTTTCAGCTCACCGAGACGATGCTCGGCCCGGTGCGCAGGGCATTGCCGCTCGCGGGTCCGCTCGACTTGTCACCGATCGTGGTGATCCTTTTCCTGCAGATCGTGGTGCAGCGTCTCATCCTCGGCTGCTAACCGATTCTGGTTGGCCGATCCCAATACACTGACGCATCGTGACGTATCCACACGTTGACCCCCAGCCGCAGTTTCCGCAGCTGGAAACCGAGGTCCTTGCGTTCTGGGATGCCGACCACACCTTCGAGGCCTCCATCGAGCAGCGTCCGCGGGGAACCAATGGAGACAACGAGTACGTCTTCTACGACGGTCCGCCGTTCGCCAACGGCCTTCCGCACTACGGCCACCTCCTCACCGGATTCGTAAAGGATGCTGTTCCGCGTTATCAGACGATGCGGGGCAAGCGCGTCGAACGTCGCTTCGGCTGGGACTGTCACGGTTTGCCCGCCGAGGCCGAGGCCGAACGCCAACTGGGCATCTCGGGCCGTCAGGCGATCACGGACTTCGGAATCGACAAGTTCAATGAGTACTGCAAGGTCTCGGTATTGCAGTACACGAGCGACTGGGAGCGTTACGTCACGCGACAGGCGCGGTGGGTGGACTTCGCCAACGATTACAAGACGCTCGATACCTCCTACATGGAGAGCGTCATGTGGGCGTTCAAGACGTTGTACGACAAGGGACTCATCTACATGGGTTTCCGAGTTCTGCCGTATTCGTGGGCACTCGAGACTCCGTTGTCCAATACCGAGACTCGAATGGACGACGCCTACAAGCAGGTCCAAGACCCTGCTCTGACCGTCGCGTTTACCTTGGACGACGGCGACAAGATCCTTGCCTGGACTACAACGCCGTGGACACTGCCGAGCAACCTCGCCCTCGCCGTCGCGCCAGACGTCACCTATGTGCGCGTGCGTCTCGGGGAGAGTGTCTACGTGCTGGCGAACGATCGACTTGCCGCATACGAACGCGAACTCGAAGGCGCCGAAGTGCTGGGCGAGGTGCAGGGAAGTGCGCTCGTAGGTCGCTCGTATCAGCCACTGTTTCCGTTCTTTGCGGATCGGCCGAATGCATTCCGCATCCTGTCCGGCGATTTCGTCACCACTGCAGACGGCACCGGCGTCGTGCACATGGCGCCCGGATTCGGTGAAGACGACCAGCGCGTCTGTCGCGACAACGGGATTGACCTCGTCGTGCCAGTCGACAGCCGCGGATGTTTCACCTCTGAAGTTCCCGACTACGAGGGCACCCTCGTGTTCGATGCCAATCCACTCGTGATCAAGGCGTTGAAGGAGCGCGGGGTCGTCCTGCGCCACGAGACCTACGACCACGCGTATCCGCACTGTTGGAGGACGGGCAAGCCGCTCATCTACAAGGCGGTGAGCTCTTGGTTCGTTGACGTCACCAAGATCAAGGCGCGAATGGTCGAGCTCAACCAATCGATCACGTGGGTGCCCGAGCACCTGCGCGACGGCAGTTTCGGCAAGTGGCTGGAAAATGCCCGCGACTGGACGATCAGCCGCAACCGATTCTGGGGCTCGCCGATACCGGTGTGGATGAGCGACGACCCGAATCATCCGCGCATCGACGTGTATGGCAGCGTCGCGGAACTCGAGCGTGACTTCGGTACGACGGTCACCGAACTCCATCGACCCCACGTAGATGACCTCGTCCGCCCGAATCCTGACGACCCGACCGGCAATTCGATGATGCGTCGAGTGCCCGAAGTGTTGGACTGCTGGTTCGAAAGCGGATCGATGCCGTTTGCCCAGGTGCATTACCCGTTCGAAAACCAGGAGTGGTTCGACCACCACTACCCGGGCGACTTCATCGTCGAATACATCGGCCAGACCCGGGGATGGTTCTACACGTTGCACGTGCTCGCCACCGCGTTGTTCGACAAGCCGAGTTTTGCCACGTGTGTGAGTCACGGCATTGTGCTCGGCGCCGACGGCCAGAAGATGTCCAAGAGCCTGCGCAACTATCCCGACCCGATGGGTGTGTTCGACACACACGGGGCGGACGCGATGCGCTGGTATCTGTTGTCGTCGTCGATCTTGCGTGGATCAGACTTCGCCGTCACCGAGGAGGGCATTCGCGACACGGTGCGCCAGGTGATGCTCCCGATCTGGAACTCGTGGTACTTCCTCACGCTGTACGCAAACGCGGCTGGCAAGCAAGGTCGCGTGCGCACCAACTCGACGAACGTCGTCGACCGCTACATTTTCGCCAAGCTGAATCGCACGGTGTCGCTCGTGACGAAGTCGATGGACACCTACGACCTGTTCGAGGCGTGCCAGCAGATTCGTGAGTTCCTCGATGCACTGACGAACTGGTACATCCGCAGGAGTCGCGACCGGTTCTGGGCCGGTGACGACGATGCGATCGACACCTTGCACACCGTGATGACGGTGCTGTGTCGATTGGCGGCGCCATTGTTGCCGCTCGTCACCGAGCACATCTATCGAGGGTTGACTGGGGAGCGCAGCGTGCACTTGAGCGACTGGCCGCGCGCAGAGGAGATTCCTTCTGACGACGCGCTCGTGACAACGATGGACCGCGTGCGCGACGTCTGTTCGACGACGTTGTCGCTGCGCAAGGCGAAGTCGCGCCGAGTACGTCTGCCGCTCGCCTCGATCACCGTCGCTGCCCCCAATGCTTCGGCACTCGAGGAGTTCGCTTCGATCATCACCGACGAGGTGAACGCTCGGGCCGTGGCGTTCAGTTCTGACGTTGCGGGTGTGGCGCGCGAGGAACTGCAAGTGATTCCGGCGGCACTCGGTCCGCGACTCGGCGCAAACACCCAGAAGGTGATCGGTGCGGTCAAGCGAGGGGAGTGGGAAAAGACTGCCGGCGGGGTGCGAGCAGGCGGTGTGGATCTCGAGCCACACGAATACGTCCTGAAGCTCGTTGCAGATACTTCCGGGAACGACGAAGCAGCGTCTGCGGCACTTGGTGACGGTGATGGCGTGGTGATCGTGGACCTCGCCATGACCGAGGATCTCCTGGCCGAGGGAACTGCCCGCGACATCGTGCGTGCCGTCCAACAGGCCCGTCGGGATGCAGGACTCGATGTCTCGGACCGCATCTCGCTCACCTTGGGCCTCGATGAGCCCACCGCCGAGCGGGTTCGTTCATACCTGGATTACGTCGCGGGGGAGACACTTGCCACGTCGCTCGTCATTGATGGGTCATTGCAGCGCACGATTGAGACCGAAGATGTGACCATTGGGGTGGCGCTCGAGCGACTACCCTGAGTCGCCAACTAAGGAGATCTACCATGCCCACTGCAGCGGCGAAGAAGAAGGCTGAACTCGCCAAGAAAGCGGCAGCCAAGAAGAAGGCCGAGCTGGCCAAGAAGGCCGCGGCGAAGAAGAAAGCTGAACTCGCCAAGAAGGCCGCGGCAAAGAAGGCCGAACTGGCGAAGAAGGCTGCGGCGAAGAAGAAGGCTGAACTCGCCAAGAAGGCCGCGGCAAAGAAGGCCGAACTGGCGAAGAAGGCTGCGGCGAAGAAGAAGGCTGAACTCGCCCAGAAGGCCGCGGC
>JALRJT010000062.1 GCA_023254985.1 Ilumatobacteraceae bacterium
ATCCAGAAGGACCCCGAGCGCGATCGTTGGTTCACCCCTGAGAAGGCCAAGGAATATGGTCTCGTCGACAAGGTGATCGTGCGCCGCGGAGAAATCCGCTAGTCGATTACGGCGCAACCGGGTTGGCGGTCGCCACACCGGTGGAGATGTCGACACCACACGTCGACAACACCCACGCACTCGCTGCCGTCGCGCTCTTTTCGGTCGCGTAAGACAAATCCACGAGTGCTTGTACCGATTGCGTGTCGTTGGCGTCTACGTCGCGGGCCGCGCGCATCAGCTCGGTGAGGGCCTGCCAATCTGACTCGACCTCGAGCGGGGCGATTTCGTTCAGTCGCTCGAAGCGACGCACGGCCAGGGTGATCTGCTCGTCGGTGACCGGCGGCTCGGCGATACCGGGTAGTTCCTTGGCCAGCTGACGACAGAAGTTCTGTGCGGTGCGCGGGGTGGAGCGACACGCACTCAGTGCGATCGTAAGCGACACCAGTGAAAGAACGGTGAGGGTTCGCGAGCGCATCCCTCCATTGTTGCCCTAGTCCCGTGTGCCTGACCGACATTTGCCGACCTCGGCACACACATCTGGTTATGCCACGGACTCATCTCGCAACTTCACTCGACGAACCTGCACTGGCAAGCGTGCTCGCCACCAGCGGAAAGTTCACCGCTGCGCGACTCGCATCCCGACTCGATCACGAGTTGCCGAGTGCGATCTGGTCGTCGCTCGGTCGTGGCGCGCCGCCGATGCGTCTCGTGCGGGAGATGCGTGAACTCCTGTGTCGCTCGGATGTGCGCGCCGTGTATGTCGGCAGCGACGACTATCCGGCACAGCTCGCCGTCGATCGCGAGCGTCCACCGGTGCTCTACGTGCGAGGACGACTGGAACACCTTGCTCGTCGTCGCGTCGCGATCATCGGCACGCGTTCAGCGAGTGCATCCGGTCGATACTTCGCCGCGCACCTCGGGTTCGAGCTCGCGTCACGCGGCATCAGCGTGGTGTCAGGTCTCGCGCGTGGAATTGACGTGTGGGCACATCGCGGAGTGCGAGGAGCTGCCGAGCGCAACAAGGTCGAAGCGTTGGCGGTTGGCGTTGTCGGCAGTGGACTCAACGTCATCTATCCACCCGAGCACGACGAGATGTGGTCGTGGGTCGGGACCGAAGGACTGCTGCTGAGCGAACACGCGCCGGGCGTCGCGCCACACAAGTCGCACTTCCCGATGCGCAACCGGATCATCGCTGCGCTCGCCGAAGTCGTCGTCGTGGTCGAGTCGCGCGCGGCAGGCGGGTCGATGATCACGGTGGCAGAGGCGATGAAACGTGACGTGAGTGTGCTCGCGGTCCCTGGCTCGCCACACGTGGGAACCTCGCGTGGGACCAATCAATTGATCGCGCAAGGGTGCGTGCCAGTCACCGACGTGGATGACGTGCTCGTTGCGCTTGGACTCGACACCCGTCGCGCCGGTGCGCGCACGTTCGACTCGCGACGCGCACTCGATCCGTTCGAGGAACACGTGGTCGAGGCGATCGGTCGCGAGGCACTCACGGTCGACCAGATCGTGATGCGCTCGGGGAGCAACGTGGCAGAGGTGGCTGTCACGCTCGGCCGACTCGAGCGTGATGGTTGGGTGCTGCACCAGGACGGGTGGTGGGAGGTGCTCCGATTGCCGTGACCCTCGGGGTACGGTGGATTCACACGCGCGAGGTGCATGTATGACCACCCCCACCGAGGAAGAACAGACCGTCGACCACTCGCCATCGGCCGAGTGGATGCTGGACCAGTTCGAGACCTCGCTCACCAACGCGTCGTCGAACACCGTCGTTGCCTACGTGAGTGACGTGCGCCAGTTCGCCCAGTGGGTCGCGCGCCAGAAGATCACCTCGCCCGAGCGCGTAACCAAGGTGCAGGTGCGCACGTACATCGGCTTTCTCGTCACGACGAAGTCCGCCAAGCGCACCGTGAGTCGCAAGCTCGCGAGCCTGCGCAAGTACTTCGGTTGGCACGTGCGCCATGGACGGCTGACCCTCGACCCGACGACGGGCGTGCGCGCGCCGAACGACAACGGTCGACTACCGAAGGTCCTCACCGCTGACCAGCTCTCTGCGTTGCTGACGTCTGCCGATCCCGACGACCCGCCATGGAAGGTTGCGCGCGACACCGCGATCGTCGAGATGTTGTATGGCTCGGGTCTGCGCGTGAGCGAGTTGTGCTCGCTCGATGTTGCGAGCATCAACGCCAAGCGCATGTTCGTCACCGTGATGGGAAAGGGCTCCAAGGAGCGCAGCGTGCCCGTCGGTGAACCGGCGATGGAAGCGCTGCAGCACTGGATGACGCTGCGTCACGAGGTGGCCAGTGAGTCGACGGACGGCGCATTGTTCCTGTCGACGCGTGGCAAGCGCATCGGGCCGCGCGACGTGCGCCGGGTGTTGGATGCGCGCAGCGTCTCGCCGACGCATCCACACGCGTTGCGCCACACGTTCGCCACGCATCTGCTCGACAACGGGGCCGACTTGCGCGCGGTGCAGGAACTCCTCGGCCACAGCGATGTCGCCACCACCCAGCGCTACACCCACGTGAGCAAAGAGCGCTTGAAGGCGGCTTATGAGGTTTCCCA
>JALRJT010000186.1 GCA_023254985.1 Ilumatobacteraceae bacterium
CACCAGACAGTCCGTTGCATCAATAACGACGTCTGCATGGGGCTCGTCGCCACTCTTGCCGATGTGCGAGATCAGTCCATTGGTGACTGCCACGAAACCACCGGGGATTTCGCGTCGCTGTTCGTCAACCGTCGCAACGAGCGTTGCGTTGCGAACGAGGAGATCTGCGCGTGCGTTCAGCCGTTGAGCTCGACGAGTTCGCTGCCCTCATGGCGAATCTCGGCGTCACGGTGGAGGAAGAAGCCGATGAGCGCTGCGAGGCCGGCCGTGGTGAGCCCGACGACGACCGGGAATGCGAGGAGGACTACGACGATGACGACTGCACCTGGCATGGTTCCTACCGTAGTGGCTTGAACGCCCAGGCTTCGATCTCGACCGCTCCACCGAACGGCAACGAGGCGACGCCGATGGTGCTGCGTGCGGGGCGAGACTCGCCGAATCCAGCGACGTAGGCGGTGTTGAAGGTCGCGAAGGTGTCCATGTCAGTGAGGAAGCACAGCGTCTTCTTGACGTCGTTGATATTCGCCCCGACGGTGGCGAGTTGAGCCTTCAGGTTCTCGACTGCCTTTGCGGTCTGCGCAGCCACGCCACCCTTGACGACCTTTCCATCCTGGACACCGAGCTGACCCGACACGATGATCCAGTCACCCGCTCGCACGACCGGCGTGTAGGGGCCTAGGGGCTTTGCCGTCGTCGACTTCGACGTCGTCTTCCTTGCGGGCTTTCGAGTCACCTTGCGTGCAGCCTGTGACTTCTTCTTCGGTGCTGACTTCTTCTTTGCGGCCATGCGCCAAGCGTAGACGCTCATAGGGCACCTACGATGATCGCGTGATCACGCGCCGCACGTTTCTCACGTCTGGTCTTTCAGCAGTCGGACTCGCATCACTTACGCCACTCGTCTCGGCATGCTCATCATCGTCGTCGCCCGCATCGACCGCCGAGCAGTGGCAGATCGTGCAGCGCTTTCCACAAATTCAGGTTCCGGGTCGGATTCGCTTGCCGATTTCACTCGCCGATCAATCTGGGTTGCTGTCGGGAGAGGACCTCCCAACGACGCTCAGTGCCTCGTTGGTCAATGCTGAAACGGGATCGGTCGTCGTTGAGAATCTCAGCGCCAATCGACACGATGCGGGAATGTCGATTCCCTACTGGCCGTTTCGACTCGACGTCGCAGAGATTGGGATCTACTCACTTGTCGTTGACGGAGGACCAGTCGACGGTGCCGGGGTCCAAGTCGTCGATCCCTCGACGATCGGCGTGCCGCTCATCGGAGCTCCGTTGCCCCCGTTCGACACCCCGACGTTCGATGATGCTCGTGGGGTCGATCCGATCTGCACTCGAACCCCAGAACCATGCCCCTTCCATGACGTCACGCTCACGAGTGCACTCGCTTCAGGACTACCCGTCGTCTATCTCATCGGCACACCGGCGCACTGTTCGACTGGTTCGTGTGCACCAGCGCTCGACGGGTTGCTCGCACTGAAAGACGACCTTGTTGGTCGATACACCGTGGTTCATGCGGAGGTCTATACCGACGACACCGCGACGACGGTTGCTCCAGCCGTCAGCAACTATGCGATGACTTATGAGCCGGCTTTGTTCATCACTGATGCAAATGGAACGATCGTCGAGCGACTCGACGCGGTGTTCGACGAAGTCGAACTACGGGAGTTGTTGCTCAGCTGAAGCTGTTGCCACAACCGCAGGTGCGGGTGGCGTTCGGGTTGTTGATCTTGAAACCCGCATCCGTGAGACCGTCCTGGTAGTCGAGGCTCGCACCAACGAGGAGCTGTGACGAGGCCTGATCCACGACGACCTTGACGTCACCGAAGTTGATCGTCTGGTCGTCTTGTGTGAAGTCGCCATCGAAGAACATCTCGTAAGAGAACCCAGAGCATCCACCTGGGCGCACGGCGACGCGCAATGCGAGATCCGTTGCGCCTTCCGCCTGAAGCAATTCCTTGACCTTCGCTGCAGCTGAATCGGTGAGAGTGATCATGAACTCAGACTACAGCGACGAGAATCCGATTTGCCAAGCACTGCACGGCGAAACGGGGAATTCAACGGTAGGTTTTGGGTCATGACCGGCCGAGTCGTGCCGCCCCCCACCGCAGACCACGTCCGCACACTTCTGCGGGCCGTCATGGACCCCGAACTCGGCGACAACATCGTCGATCTCGGCATGGCAGGCGACATCGGTGTGGGCGCGGATGGCGTCGTGACCATTGCAATGAAACTCACGATCCGTGGTTGTCCCCTGAGGGTGCAGATCCGCAACGACATCGAGTCCCGTCTCCTCACCCACCCCGGCGTCACGAAGGTCACGATCGACTGGGGTGAAATGACGAGCGAAGAGCGCAGCGCCGTGATGACCCGCGCCCGCTGGAACGCCCGCGAACAGGCTGGGGACACCCAGGTTCCATCGAACGCACGCGTGCTCGCGATCGCGAGCGGCAAGGGTGGCGTCGGCAAGAGCTCCGTGACCGTCAACCTCGCCTGCGCACTCGCCGCTCGTGGTCATGTCGTTGGCGTGCTCGATGCAGACATCTGGGGCTTTTCCGTTCCTCGCATGTTGAACATGTCCGACCGACTCGAAGCACAGCGAATCGGTGACGGTGACAAACCGAAGATCATCCCGAATGAACGAAAGATTGGATCGGGTGTCCTCAAAGTCGTGTCGACCGGAATGCTCGTCGACGACGAGGAGACTGCGCTCATGTGGCGCGGTCTCATGTTGACGAAGGCCGTCGAGCAATTTCTTAACGACGTGCACTGGGGTGAACTCGACTATCTCTTGATCGACATGCCTCCAGGAACTGGTGACGTGCAGATGGGTCTCGCCCGAATGCTCCCCCGCACCGATCTCATCATCGTGACGACTCCCGCGGTCTCGGCACAGAAGGTCGCCATTCGAGCCGCCGATATGGCGCGTCGTAGCTTCCTGCGCGTCGCGGGTGTGATCGAGAACATGTCATCGTTCACCTGCGAACACGGCACGTCGTATCCGCTCTTCGGAGAAGGCGGTGGGCGAGCACTCGCCAACGACATCGGTGCAGAGCTGCTCGGTCAGATCCCACTCGAGCCAGCTGTCGCTCACGGTGGTGACGTCGGTGAACCAATTGCCATTAGCGGCTCGTCTGCTGCGGCAAAGGTATTCGCCGAGATCGCCCAGCACATCGAATCGACAACGGTGAGTGTGTCAGAACTCAGCGGCTGCTCCGCACGTGACGAAAGCGTCGTCGCAGTCTCGGTTCGCGGTCAGTCGCGATAGTCGGCGTCGCCGGGCATCGCGACCCCGATCACTTTGCCCTCGGCATCCACGCGCAGCTGAGGCAAGATCGCCTTGGGCGTGCCGAGTGCTCGCGCGGCTTCGAGTGCAGATTCGGTTGTCGCGTGCGGTGCGAGGAACTCGAGGTTGCGGGTCGTCGGTGGCAACATGACGAGCTCGCCACTGGCACTTCGCTCGAGGGCACTTTCAGGTGTGACCCACAGGCTGTTGATCGTCTCCCGGTCATCGTGAAGGGGTTCTTGACCCTCGGGCATCTGCGCGAGGAAGAACCGAGTGTCGAACCTTCGTGGTTCGCCGACTGGTGTGATCCAGTGGCTGACGTAGTGCATGGTGTCAGTGATTAACCGGAGTTGCTCCCGAAGACACAACTCAACGAGTGAGAGTGACGCGTCGTGCACATGATGCCGTGCATGCGCGAAACGCTCGGCGAGCAGTTCGTCATCGAAGCGAAGTGGGTGCCGGCTGTCAACTGGGCGGGCAAGCATCACCCCCGCCTCCTCGAAGCACTCCCTGATCGCCGCAATCCAATACGCGAGTCCACCTGAGGCGACGCCGAGGATCGCACTTGCTCGTTCGTCGGTCAGATCGTCGCACACGGACTGCAGTTCAGAAGTGTCATCTGCTGCATCTACTCGACCACCTGGGAACACGTACATCCCCTTGGCAAACACTGCGCTCATGGTGCGTTGCAACATGAACACTTCGAGGCCGTTCAAAGGATGGTCGCGAACCAACATCACCGTCGCCGCCGGACGTACCGGGACCGAATGTGGATCGAACGGTTCACTCACGCTGGACGTCTCCGGCTTCGCGAAAGCACCCACGCCCCAAGAACTGCGATCACGCTTCCGAGAATCGCTAGCGGAGCGACATCTTCATCGTTCACGAACACTCCGAGCACGAGCGACACGGCGGGCATCACATACAAGCTCGCAGACGCGCGCGTAGATCCGATGCGACCAGCGAGGGTGACCATCGCATAATGCGCGAGGGCCGTCCCGAACACACCGAGTGCGATCATTGCGGCAAACGCGTGCCACGCAAATGGTCGATCGTTGTTGATGAGCGACGTAATCCCCAATGGCGCAAGGAGGATTACCGCGATGATTTCAGCACGCCACAGCACGGCCAGCGACCCGTATCGCTGCTGCAACGGAGAAGCGATGTTGAGTGCGAACCCATACATCACGAGTGCAAGCACGATGAGGGCAACGCCGAACGCACTCGATGAACCTTCGCGCACAGTCGGAAGTGCG
>JALRJT010000043.1 GCA_023254985.1 Ilumatobacteraceae bacterium
CGGCTCAAGGGATGTTCGTCAACTTCGCGAACGTCTTGCAAACCTCGCGCAAGAAGCCGCCGTTCGGAATCGCGCAGGTCGGTAAGAGCTTCCGCAACGAGATCACCCCTGGAAACTTCATCTTCCGCACCCGCGAGTTCGAGCAGATGGAGATGGAGTTCTTCGTACCACCATCCGAAGGTCCCAAGTGGTATTCGTACTGGTGCGAAGCTCGCATGAAGTGGTACATCGACCACGGCATCCCATCCGATCTGCTTCGCATCCGCGCACACGAATCAGATGAGTTGTCGCACTACTCGGCGGGAACGAGTGACATCGAGTTCAAGTTCCCGTGGGGCTGGGGAGAACTCGAAGGAATCGCGCAGCGAACTGATTTTGATCTGAAACGTCACGCCGAGTTCTCCAATCAGCGCCTCGAATATTTCGACCAGACGACGAACGAGCGCTACGTGCCGTACGTAGTGGAACCAGCAGCCGGTGCGAACCGCACGATGGCGGCGTTTCTGCTCGCGGCATACGACGAGGACGTGATCAACGATGAGACCCGCACTGTGTTGCGCCTGCACCCACGACTCGCGCCCTACCAGGTTGCGGTTTTGCCGCTGTCGAAGAAGGACACGCTGTCGCCAGTGGCCAAGGAAATCTTTTCGAAGCTGAGCAAGCGCTATATGTGTGAATACGACGAGACCCAGGCCATCGGTCGTCGCTATCGCCGACAGGATGAGATCGGCACGCCACTGTGCGTCACCGTCGACTTCGACACGCTCGAGGACCAGGCCGTCACGGTTCGCGATCGCGACACCACGAATCAGGAACGTGTCGCCATTGCCGACCTCGAGTCAGTCCTCACCGGACGTCTTGGCTTTTAATTCGCAATTCAAGGAGGAACAGATGAGCAAGGTATGTGTGGCAGTGAAGTTGACCCTGAAGGCGGGATCACGCGATGCATTCGATGCCGCTGTGAAGCCAGGTCTAGCGACCGCCGAAGGCGAACCCGGAACGCTGATGTATGCGTATCACCACGACGGCGCGAATGAAAACGTCGTCTGGTTCTATGAGGTGTACGCGGACCAGGCGTCGTTCCAAGCCCACATGTCGACGGAGGCGTTCAAGTCGTTTTCGGCATCCCTCGCTCCGATGCTTGATGGCGCGCCCGAATTCTCGTTCCTCGCGCCAAAGGGTGGCAAGGGCATTTAGTCGTGTATCTCGAATCGATCGTCGCGCGACATCGCGCTACAGCGGCTCGAGACGATCGTTCGACCGATGATCTGATCGCGCAGTGTCGCGATCTCCAACCAACACGGGGGTTCGCTGATCGCTTGCGCACCGATTCTCGCTCTGCGCTCGCCGTCATCGCAGAGGTGAAGCGTCGTTCGCCGTCGAAAGGCGAGCTGTGGGGCGACCGTTCGATTGCTCCACTCGTCGGCGACTACGTCGCTGGCGGCGCGAGTTGTCTCTCGGTGCTCACCGACGTCGATCATTTCGGTGGGTCACCAGCCGATCTTGCCGAGGCGCGAACACTCGCTGCACTTCCGGTTCTGCGGAAGGACTTCACCGTGTCGATGAACGATGTGGTCGATGCACGCCTCATGGGGGCGGACTGCGTGCTCTTGATTGCGGCAGTGCTGAGCGCAGCGGAGATGGTCGACATGGTGCGTGTTGCTCGTGAGGTCGCCATCGATGTGCTCGTCGAGACTCACGACGAGTCCGAAGTCGAACGGTCGCTCAATCTCGGCGTAGAGATGATTGGCGTCAACCAACGCGATCTCGTGACCTTTGAGGTCGATCATGAGCGTGCATTGCGCATGGTGTCCGTGATTCCCAATAACGTGCTGCGGATTGCCGAGTCGGGGGTGCGGAATGCGAACGACGCGAGAGACCTCCGGCAGGCGGGATTCGATGCGGTGTTGGTGGGTGAGTCGCTGCTGGTCTCGGACGATCCCCAGCGCGCCGTTACAGAACTTCGCGTCAGCTAGATCGTCTCGTCCGTTTCACCCCCGAACTACCGTGGGGTCGTGTTCATCAAGATCTGTGGTATCACGAGCGAAGAGGATGCACTCCTCGCCGTTGCGCTCGGGGCTGACGCGATCGGATTCGTGTTTGCTCCGTCGCCGCGTCAGATCGCCCCGACGAAGGCCCTCGACATCGTCAAGCGACTTCCATCTGACGTGATCACCGTGGGCGTGTTCCGAGATGAGCATCCAAAGCGGGTACTCGAGATCGCGCGGAGCGCGCGACTGAAGGGTGTGCAGTTGCACGGCAATGAACCACTCGATGCCGTGCGTACCGTGACCGCAGAGGTTCGCTTCGCGATCAAGGCGGTCGTCGCCGGCACCGACGCTGCACGACGAGCCGATGAGTATGGAACCGATGCGATCCTCGTCGACAATGCCCGACCTGGTTCTGGCCAGCGCTTCGACTGGTCACTCCTCGATGAGTTGCCCTCTGGGCTGCGGGTGATGTTGTCGGGGGGACTCGATCCGGACAATGTCCGCGAAGCGATCCTGACGAGGCAGCCATGGGGGATTGATGTCAGCAGTGGAGTCGAACGCGAGCCCGGGGTGAAAGACGCGGTCAAGATGCGACGGTTCATCACAGCGGCGCGTGACGCCCAGGCCGTCCTTGGAGACGACCTCATCGACTGAGTCCAGTGCTCGACAGCACCCGTCGGTGACGACACCGATACCCTGAAGGCGTGCTGCAAGACCCCACCAAAGAAGGCCGTTTCGGCGAGTTTGGGGGCAGGTTCGTTCCCGAGACCTTGGTGCCTGCGTGTATGGAACTCGAGGCAGCGTTCAAGGATGCGTGGGCTGACTCACTGTTTCGCACCGAGCTGAACGATCTTTTGCGCGATTACGTCGGCCGTCCGTCGATCATCACGGAGTGTCACAACCTCGGCGCACAACTCGGCATTCGGCTCCTGTTGAAGCGCGAAGACTTGAACCACACCGGTTCGCACAAGATCAACAACGTCCTCGGTCAAGTGCTCCTGGCAAAGCGGATGGGCAAGAAGCGCATCGTTGCCGAAACAGGGGCGGGCCAGCACGGCGTGGCGTCGGCAACCGCGGCGGCGCTGCTCGGTCTCGAGTGCAAGGTGTACATGGGCGAAGTCGACGTGAAGCGCCAGGCGTTGAACGTGTTTCGAATGCGTCTCCTCGGCGCAGAAGTCGTTCCGGCGATGTCGGGTAGTCGCACCTTGAAGGATGCGGTCAATGAGGCGATGCGCGACTGGGTGGCTTCCGTCGAGTCAACGTATTACGCAATTGGTTCCGTGATGGGACCACACCCGTATCCATGGATCGTGCGCACGTTCCAGTCGGTCATCGGAGATGAGGCTCGAGTGCAGTGTCGCGACTTGTTGAACGGCGAAGATCCCGACGTCGTCGTGGCATGTGTCGGTGGTGGTAGCAACGCGATCGGAATCTTCTCGGGTTTCGTCGACACCGACGCACGTCTGATTGGCGTCGAGCCCGCTGGTGGTGCAGCAGTCGGACGGGGAGTGCCCGGTGTCGTGCACGGCATGCGCTCCTATCTCATGCAGGACGAATATGGCCAGGTCCAAGAAGCGCACTCGATCAGTGCGGGTCTCGACTATCCCGGCGTCGGCCCTGAGCATTCGCATCTCGCTTCGATCGGTCGTGCGGAGTATCCGTCGGTCACCGACGCCGAAGTCATCGAGGGATTCCAGTTGCTGTCGCGCACGGAGGGGATCATTCCCGCGTTGGAATGCGCTCATGCTGTCGCCTGGATCTCTCGTGAGGCGAAGTCGATGCAAGGCAAGACCGTCCTCATGAACCTGTCGGGTCGAGGTGACAAAGACGTCGCCCAGATGATGGACATCCTCGGGCCAACGTTGTGACGCGGACGCTCGAGTCGCATCTTCGTGCACGGCGTGAGGCTGGACGCAAGATTCTCGTTCCGTATGTGACCGGTGGTTTGCCAGGTTGGCTCGATGCGATTCGGGCTGCTGCCGCGAACG
>JALRJT010000055.1 GCA_023254985.1 Ilumatobacteraceae bacterium
ATGAACGGCGTCGGGACGAGCGCACCCGAGTCGAGTTCCATGATTGGATGGGCGGGGTTGTCGATGACCGCGACACACGTGCCACGCTCGTGACCAGCAACGTCCACGACGCGCGCACCGATCAACTCGTGTACCCACACGACAGAGGAATCTGCGATCGGCTCACCGTAGATGTCGGCGTTGGTAAGTTGCTCGACCACGTTGCGGTCGTCGATGCCCGCGAGCGTGACAAGGTGTCGATCAGTGGACGGTTTGCACGCAGCGATCTCGTGCCAGGCTCCGCGAATCCACAGTCGCGCACCGACGGCGATGCGCTGCGGATGCGGGGTGAAGAAGTCGACGTACATTTCGCCACGCACGCCGTGGGGTCGACCGATGCGGCCGACGTGGAGACAACCCTTAGGTGGGGTCGGGTCAGTCGTCGACGAAGTCGACATCAACGTCCACTCCGTCGCGTTCTGCTGCGGCGCGCACCACGGTGCGGATGCTCATCGCCGTTCGTCCGCGACGACCAATGACGCGGCCGAGGTCGCCTTCGCCAACTCGTACTTCCAACACGATCTTGTCGTCGTCTGCGAACCCCTCGACCTTCACGGCCTCCGGGTCGTCCACGATCGAGCGCACCACGTGCGTGAGCACGGCGGTGGCGACGGGAGCAGGAACGACGTTTGCGGTCTCAGACACGATGGTCGACTGACGCGCGTTACTTCGAGGACTTCGAAGACTTGGTGGCCATGAACTCAGACCATGCGCCAGAGATCTCGAGCAACTTCTTCACGCGCTCGGACGGCAGTGCGCCCTGCTTCAGCCACTTGATGGCCTTTTCGTTGTCCACGGTGAGAGCCGAGGGCTCCGACTGCGGGTGGTAGTTGCCGACGATTTCGAGGAAACGGCCGTCACGGGCATTGCGGGTATCGGCCGCGACGATGCGATAGTGCGGCTGCTTGGTTTTGCCCACTCGGGTGAGGCGAAGCTTTACGGACATGGCCCTGAGGCTATCGGGGGCCGAGGTGGGAGCCCAACGCCGCGGCCAAATCCATCCCCTTGCCGCCTTTCTTGCCGCCCATGCCCCCCATGCGCTTCATCATCTTTTGCATCTCCATGAACTGCTTCACTAGCCGGTTCACGTCCGCAATCTGGGTGCCCGAGCCCTTGGCGATGCGCGCGCGCCGGGAGCCGTTGATGACCTCGGGCTTGGCCCGCTCCTCGGGTGTCATCGAGCGGATGATTGCCTCGGTGACCTTCACGAGATCATCGGAGATCTGGGCGTCCTTCACTTCCTTGGGCATACCCGGAATCATTCCCATGATTCCCGACAGCGGTCCCATCTTCTTCACTTGCTGCAGCTGTTCGAGGAAGTCGTCCAACGTGAACTGGCCCTCGAGCATCTTTGATGCCGCGGCCTCGGCCTGCTCCTTTTCGAATACCTTCTCGGCCTGCTCGATGAGCGTGAGCACATCCCCCATGCCGAGGATGCGGCTCGCCATGCGATCGGGGTGGAATTGCTCGAACGCATCGAGTTTCTCGCCCGTGGCAGCGAACGCGATCGGCTTGCCGATCACCTGCTTCACCGACAGCGCGGCACCA
>JALRJT010000133.1 GCA_023254985.1 Ilumatobacteraceae bacterium
TTCGACCGGCAGTTCGTACTGCTCCTCGATGCCGCGGAGTCCCGCAGCCAGGATGACGGAGAATGCAAGGTATGGGTTGCACGCCGGATCAGGTGAGCGATATTCGATGCGCGTCGCGCTCTCGTTGCTGCGCTTCGGAATTGGCACGCGGATGAGCCCGCTGCGGTTGTTGCGTGCCCACGAGATGTGCACAGGAGCCTCGAAGCCAGGAACCAGTCGCTTGTAACTATTCACGGTTTGATTCGTGACCGCCGTGATTTCTGCGGCATGGCGAAGGAGTCCGGCCATGAAGTGCTTGGCGGTCGGCGACAAGTTGTACGGATCATCGTCGCTGTGGAAGGCGTTCTGCTCGCCCGAAAAGAGTGACAGATGCAAGTGCATGCCCGAACCCTGGATGGACTCGAGTGGCTTGGGCATGAAAGTCGCGTGCACGTCGTGCATGGCGGCGATTTCCTTCACGACGAAGCGGAAGGTCATCACGCTGTCAGCCATCGTGAGCGCATCCGTGTGGCGCAAGTCGATCTCGTGTTGGCTCGGCGCATCTTCGTGGAAGCTGTACTCGACAGGGATGCTCATCGTCTCGAGCGTGCGGATGGTTTCTTTGCGCAGCGAACTCGCGATGTCGGTGCTCGTCAGGTCGAAGAATCCACCCTGATCGAGGAGCACCGGAGTGGTCGAGGTGTTGGGTGGCGCGAAGTAGAAGTATTCGATGTCAGGTGCAATGTAGAAGTCGAATCCGAGATCACGCGCACGCTGAAGATTGCGTCGGAGAACCTGTCGCGGGTCGCCGTGGAACGGCGTGCCATCGAGCTTGGCGATGTCGCAGAACACGCGGGCCTCGGCACCTTTCGGGTCGACCCACGGCAACACCTCGAACGTGTTCGCATCCGGGAGTGCGAGGACGTCGCTTTCTTGGATGCGGCTGTAACCGTCGATCGAGGACCCGTCGAAGGTCATGCCGTCGTTGAGTGCGTTTTCCATCTCTGCCGGGCTGATGGCGAAGGACTTGAGGTTCCCGAGCACGTCGGTGAACCACAGACGCACCAGGCGGATGCCGCGCTCTTCCACGGTGCGCAGGACGTAGTCCCGCTGCTGTTCCTGCATCGACGTCACCATCTCAGTCTGCCCGTGAAATGAAACAACGGCACCGAGGAACCGGATCCTCGGTGCCGTTGCGAAGTGGACGAACTACTTCTTCTTGGCCTTCTTGGTCGCCTTCTTGCCCGCAGGCTTCTTTGCGGTCGACTTGGCCTTGACCGGGGTCTTTTCGTTCGAGCACACGGCGTCGAGCAACAACTGGGTCACCACGTACGGATCACAGTTGGCGTTCGGACGACGGTCCTCTGCGTAACCCTTGCGGTCGCGAGCAACCTGCCAGGGGATGCGCACCGATGCACCGCGGTTGGAGACTCCGTAGCTGAACTTGTTGTATGGGGCGGTCTCGTGCTTGCCGGTGAGGCGGCTCTCGATGTCGTGGCCGTAGTTCTTCACGTGCAGATCCACACGCTTACTCAACGACTCACACGCTGCTTCGATGGCCTCGTAACTTGAACGCATCGCCTTGGTAGAGAAGTTGGTGTGTGCACCTGCACCGTTCCAGTCACCCTTCTGCGGCTTGGCTGCGAGCGAGATGACGACGTCGTGGTCCTCGGCGATTCGCTCGAGCAACCACCGACCGACCATCAAGTGGTCGCTCACCGTGAGTGCGTCTGCTGCGCCGATCTGGAACTCCCACTGACCGGGCATCACTTCTGCGTTGGTGCCCTCGATCATGAGGCCTGCTTCGATGCATGCCCATGTGTGCTCTTCGATGATCTCGCGACCCATCACTCGGCCTGCGCCGACGCCGCAGTAGTACGGACCCTGCGGGCCAGGCTCGCCTTCGGTTTCTGGGAAGCCGTATGGGCGACCATTCGTGCGCATCATCGTGTATTCCTGCTCGATGCCGAAGATCATCTGATGGGCCGAGTACTTCTTCGCAGTTTCTGCACACTTCGCGCGAGTGTTCGTGGGGTGTGGCTCACCGGTCTGGGCGAGGCGAACTTCGCACAGCACGAGGATGTTCTTGCCACCGCGAAGCGGATCTGGACAGCTGAAGACCGGGAGCAACATGCAGTCCGAGCGATCGCCCGTTGCCTGCTCGGTGGACGATCCGTCGAATCCCCAAATTGGTGGGGTCTTCACGGAGTTGTCCAAGATCTTGGTCTTGGAGCGCAGCATCGGTGTCGGCTGATGTCCGTCCACCCAGATGTATTCGGCCTGATAGGGCATGTTGTTCCTTCCGGTTGTGAGCCAGGCACTGACCTGGCTGAGGTACTCATCAAGTCAAACAGAGCGCCGTTTCACGGCCGTTGCCCGATTGTGAACGGCGTGTGAAGTTCCACTCGGTCGCCGTGGGGTCGGTCGTAGCCTGATCTCGTGGCGTCCTCGACTACCCGCACGCTTTCGCTTT
>JALRJT010000155.1 GCA_023254985.1 Ilumatobacteraceae bacterium
CTAGGCGCCGATGCCGAGCATGCCTTCAGTGGCGTGGTCTATTCCGACCCCGGCAGCCCCGCACAGTGCTGGCATATTGACTCACCCCACTTGGACGCAGCGCATCGCCCCGCTCATGCGCTCAATGTGATGATCGCACTCCACGACATCCTCTCCAGAGCAAGCCGAACGCATCCACAGCAACGCGCTTTTTTCGAGCATCGCCCGGCAACTTGGCGGGACGCAGGAATACATGGCGGCCGAGAAGCTCTTCCAGCTGCACCGTGATGAACGATTCGATGTCGTGATCGTCGATACTCCGCCGTCACGCGAAGCACTCAACTTCCTCGGCGCACCGAACACCCTCGTGCGATTCCTTGACCACCGCGTGTATCGCACGTTCCTTGCACCGGCACGCGGAGGACTCAAGATTGTCAGCGCCGCACTCACACCCATATTCAAAGCAGTCACCCGACTCGTCGGCGCAGAGGTGATCTCCGACGTCATTGCATTCTTCGCAGCATTCGAAGGTCTCGACCAAGGCTTTCGTGATCGGGCCGAGTCGATCAACACAGTGTTGCGAGACCGGGCAACCAACTACATCGTCGTCACATCCCCAGAAGCTGAACCGATGCGCGAAGCAACGTTCCTGATCGGTGAGCTCACACGACAGCACATCTCCATCAGTGCGCTCATCTGCAATGCACTGACCCCTGATTTCGGGACTCCGACAGCGGCCGAACTCTCAGAGTCCCCACGTCACGCTGCGATTCACCACCTTCTCACTGATCGTCGAACTCACGAAATCGCCCGGCTTGACTCGCTTCGCGCGACCCTGCGCACCGAAGTACAGATCGCCATGGTCGACCTGCAACCTCATGACATCGCGTCGCTCGATGAACTGACGAACATCGCACGGAGCCTCGAGGGCATAGTCGTGCACGGGGCCCGAGAGTAGGCTGGCGACGATGCACATTTTGCTCGCCACCGACGCCCAGTGGGTTCTTGACGACGTTCTCGCGGCACTCGGCGCACCAGACACCTCGTTCACCGTGTGTCGCAATGGTCGTGACGTGCCGCAAGCGATTGCCACACGCACTCCCGACCTTGCGATCCTCGATCTTCAAGTTGGCTCGATGGGTGGCATGGCCATCACCATGAACCTCCGACTCGATCACTCCGACCATCGCATCCCGCACGTGCCGGTCCTCATGCTGTTGGATCGCGAAGCCGACGTCCATCTCGCCAAGCGCAGTGGTGCCGAAGGTTGGATCATCAAGCCACTTGATGCGTTGCGACTCCAGCGCGCGGCCAAGACCGTTGCATCTGGTGGCGAGTGGCAAGAATCCCGCCACGGGATCGCCAGTCAGACTTCGACGACCGCCAGTTAGGCTTCGACCCGGAAATACCGGGGATTAGCGCAGCTTGGTAGCGCGCCACGTTCGGGACGTGGAGGCCGGGAGTTCAAATCTCCCATCCCCGACCAGTACTTCTGTGTGCGAGTGGAGTTACTCGCCCTTGCGTTTTGGCATTGACAACAAGTCGTCCTCGATGACGTCGTATCGCTTGCCCCATGACGACGCGAGCGACTGCACCATCGCGGCCGCTGGAAGGGCGAGCACCGCACCGATCGGACCGAGAATCGCGCCACCAATGATGGCGGAGCCGAATGCGACTGCTGCGTGGACGTGCATCGTGCGGGCAGTGACGCGAGGCGCGACCAACATGTTTTCGATCTGCTGGTAGATCACGATGAACGCGAGGACTGCAATTGCCTTCGCGGGAGTCGAGAGCAATGTGAGGATGAGCGGCAGGATGCCCGCGAGATACGTGCCAATCACCGGCAAGAACTGCGAGACGACGCCAACCCACAGCGCCATTGCAATCGGTGCAGGGATGCCGAGCGCTTGGAATGCGACCCAGTGGATGAACGCCGAGATGAGTGCGAGGAGGGCACGTGAATAGAGATACCCACCAGTCTTGGCGATCGCCAGATCCCAGGCGTAGAGCAAGGTCTTCTGGCGCTCGGCATTGAGACGCGAGCAGATCACACGACGCAGTCTGGGGCCGTCCGCGACGATGTAGAAGGTGAACAGCGTGATTGAGAGCATCTGCAGGATGCCGCCGAGTGCACTCACCGACAAGCTGAACACTCGGCTCTGCTGATTGCGGAGGAACCGCTGCACGGGGCCATTGGGGTCCGCGATCGATTCGTTCACTCCCGCTGCGTCAATGTTGGTGTTGAACGTGTCGTTAATGAAATCGACGGAGTCGTTCACGTAGGTCTCGCTGTTGCTCAACACGTCGGCAACCTGGTTGGCAACCTGCGTGCCGATGGCGGCGACAAAGATGATTCCCACTGCAACGACCGAAACGAGAATGAGCGCGGTACCACTCCCTCGCTTCCACCCTCGCCGAGCGAGACGATTGACTCCGGGCTCGATCGCGAAGGCAAGAAAGACCGAAACCAACAGAAGCAACAAGAAGCTCGACAACTGATGGAACAACTCACGCGCGACGAGAGCTGCAAGAAATCCACCCCAGAACACCACCACTGCGCGAGGAACCCACGATGGCATGCGCTGGGCGTCGTGGTTCATGGATCCAACAGTACTTGTGTCTGCGACAGTGCGAAACGACTCAGTCGGTGGCACGATACTCACGTGGCAACCGCAGCGCGCTCGAAAGGTGAGGACTTGGTGCATCAACTCCGCGATTCCCTCGGGGATGCGTTGCGCGAACGAGTCGTCGGCCCACGCGCAGACGAACGCGCGGCCGAGATCATGGATGCGCCTGGCGAGCGTTGGTTCGACATGGATCGACC
>JALRJT010000075.1 GCA_023254985.1 Ilumatobacteraceae bacterium
ACTTCCCCGGATTCCCCGAGGGCATCATGGGTCCCGAGTTGATGATGCGCTGCCGCGAACAGGCAGCTCGCTTCGGCGCACAGTTCCTCACCGAGAAGGTGACCAAGATCGACTTCTCCGCACGGCCCTTCCAGGCATGGGTGCGCGATCAACACTTCACCGCAGATTCGGTCATCGTGAGCACCGGTGCGCAGTCGCTGATGCTCGGGCTCCCCGAAGAACAGCGCCTCATCGGTCACGGGTTGTCGACGTGTGCGACCTGTGACGGGTTCTTCTTCCGCAATCAGGAAATCATCGTCGTCGGTGGCGGTGATTCCGCACTCGAAGAGGCACAGTTCCTCACCAAGTTCGCATCCAAGGTGTCGATCATCGTTCGCCGTGACGTTTTACGTGCATCCAAGATCATGCAGGAACGCGCGCATGCGAACCCGAAGATTTCCTTCGTCTGGAACTCACAGGTCACCAAGATCATCGGTGACTCGAGTGTGACGGGGGTGGAACTTCGCGACACCGTTACCGGGGCCACCTCGACGATGGCCGTCACCGGAGTATTCGTTGCAATCGGACATCGCCCGAACACCGACCTCTTCAAAGACGTGCTCGACATGGAAGACAGTGGTTACCTGATCACGAAGTCGGGTTCGACCTACACCAACATTCCGGGAGTATTCGCATGCGGTGACGTGCAGGATCACACGTATCGTCAAGCAATCACCGCAGCTGGATCGGGTTGCATGGCCGCAATCGACTGTGAACGGTGGCTTGAGGCACAGCACTAAGCCGCAAGGAATAACGGCCCTCGCCGTAGTGTTGAACCTCGTAGCAACGACAACAAGGAGAACATCGTGGCTGGCAACATCGCAACGCTCACCTCAGCAAACTTCGACGAGACCGTTCGTTCTGCGGACACTCCCGTCCTCGTCGACTTCTGGGCCGAATGGTGCGGACCGTGCAAGGCGATTGCCCCAGTCTTGAATGAGCTCGCCACGGAACAAGCCGGCAAGTTGCAGATCGGCAAACTCAATGTGGACGATCACGGTGACATCGCAATGCGCTTCAACGTGATGAGCATTCCAACCCTCATCGTGTTCAAGAACGGTGAGGCCGTGAAGCGCCTCGTTGGCGCCAAGGGCAAGGGCCAGTTGTTGCAGGAGTTGGCAGAATTTCTTCCGGCTTCCCGCTAACCCGCGGCCAACGCGGCGAAGCGGTCCGTGGCGTTCAGCGACGCCTGCAGGCACTGCACCTTCTTGATACCGACTCGATCGAGTTGGGCTTCTACTGCGACGCCACGGCCGATGCCGTCGTCGCATTCCAATTGTCCCGCGGGCTCCCCGCCGACGGAATCTGCACACAGTCGACGTGGCAACTCCTCGTCGAAACGTCGTGGCTCCTTGGATCGCGGCTCCTGTATCTCACATCCCCGCATCTGCGTGGTGACGACGTGGAGCAGTTGCAATCGAACCTCGCAAAACTCGGCTTCGACTGCGGTAAAGCAGACGGAATCTTTGGCCCGCTCACCGTTCGCGCGCTGATCGAGTTCCAACACAACTCAGGTCTCGTCACTGATGGGATCTGTGGGCCGAGGACATTGCGCCTCCTTGAACGCGTCAGTGGACAATCAGGCACTGGCCCAGGCATCGTCGCGGTACGCGAAGGCGAATTGTTGCGTGACCCGACATCTGAGACCCGCACCCACGTCGTCATCGGAACCTTCGGAGACACCCAGCGGATTGCCCGTGCGGCGACACGACTCTTGCGTAACTCGCATGCTGATGTGGTCATCGCCGACGCACTCGACGCCCACCAGCACGCCAAGACCGCGAACTCCTTCGATGCGCGTGTCTATGTGGGGCTCTCAACGTCTGAGTCCGACACCATCACGATCTCCTATTTCGAAACGGAACGATTCGTTTCCGAACTCGGACGATCACTCGCAACAGCACTCACCCAGGCACTCACGCCGCAGTTCAGTGGGACCCCAGTCGTACTGGTGGGCGGCCGCCAACCGGTTCTTCGTGAAACAAAGATGACGGCGGTGGTGGTCGATTTCGGCTCGTGTGTCCAAACTGGGGCCGAGCCAATCATCGGTGAATTGCTCGGCACAACCGTCAGGACGTGGCTGGAAACCCCTGCTGTAGCTGGCTCCTAGGGTTATCCACAGGTTTTTCCCCACGATGTGCGTAAGGTCAACCACAGGTTGACCGTCACCGTCAACAAGAGGGTGACGAAAATTAGTCGTCGTCGAGCGGCGCCTCGGTCATCGCACGATAGATCCGCTCGAGGTCGGCAAGATCGGCGAAATCGATCGTGATTCGACCGTGCTTCCCGGTCATCGAGACACTGACCGAGGTTTGCAAGTGGTCACTCAACAATGACTCAAGCTCCATCAAACCTGGTGGACGAAGTGGTGTCACACCTGTCGCACGAGTCGCTGGCTTTCCTCCGGACGACGCCGGCTTTGGTGTTGGCTTGGGCATGCCAAGTGCGTCGCGAACCGCATCTTCGACACCACGAACGGTCCACGACTCCTCCACTGCCTGACGTGCGAGTCGCTCCTGCACTGCTCGATCGGGTGTTCCCAACAACGCCTTTGCATGACCTGCGGTCAAGCGGCCATCAGCCAGAAGTTGCTGCACGGAGGCAGGCAACGCCAATAAGCGCAGCGAGTTCGTGATCGCCGAACGACTCTTACCGACCTTGGTGGCAACTTGCTCGTGGGTCATGGAGAAGTCGTCGAGGAGTTGTTTATATGCCGCAGCTTCTTCGAGCGGAGTGAGATCCTGACGATGGAGGTTCTCGACGAGTGCCTGTTCAACCGACGAGACGTCATCGGTAACGCGAACGATTGCAGGGATCGTGCTGAGACCCGCTCGGGTTGCTGCACGCCAACGGCGCTCGCCGGCGATCAATTCGAAGTCGTTGTCTCCCCGCGGGCGAACCAAGATGGGCTGGAGGACACCTATCGCTCGAACAGATGAGGTGAGTTCGGCGAGTGCCTCTTCGTCAAAGTGAACACGGGGTTGGTTGGGGTTGGGATGTACCGAGGTCACCGAAATCTCGCGCAGACCTGTGGTTGATCCGCCTGACGGGGGTTGACCGCCTGACCCGGTTGGGATCAGCGCGTCAAGACCCTTACCGAGCCCGCTCCGGCGCGCCACCGCTCACCTCCAGTGCTACTGCGCGATACGCCTTGGCCCCAGTGGAGCTCGGGTCGAACGTGGTGATGGGCTTGCCGTGCGAGGGTGCTTCTGCCAATCGGACGTTATGAGGAATGACGTTCTTGCACACCTTGTCGCCAAAGTGCTCGCGGACCTCGCTGACCACGTCGCTGGACAACTTGGTTCGGGTATCGAACATCGTGCAGATGATGGTGCTCACACCGAGACCGGGGTTGAGATTCTTACTGACCAGGTCGACGTTGCGCAGCAACTGCCCTAGTCCTTCGAGTGCGTAGTACTGGCACTGGATCGGCACGATGACCTCATGCGCTGCGGTCAACCCATTGACCGTCAAAAGGCCGAGCGACGGGGGACAGTCGATCAAGACGTAGTCAAACTGGTCGATAATGGCGTCGATTGCCTTCTTGAGCCGGGTTTCGCGACCCATTGCCGGAACGAGCTCGATTTCTGCACCCGCAAGGTCGAGGTTCGATGGGGCGACGAAAAGGTTCTTGACCGCCGTTGGCTCGAGGCAGTCCTCGAGGGGGGTCTCATCGAGCAAGACGTGATAGACGCTGCGATCCATATCCCGGGTGTTCAAACCCAGGCCGGTGCTGGCATTTCCCTGGGGGTCTAGGTCGATCAGCAGCACTCGATAGCCCTGCTCGGCAAGGCAGGCCCCGAGATTGATGGTCGTTGTCGTTTTGCCAACGCCACCCTTTTGGTTCGCCATGGCGATGATCCGAGGGGTTGGACGAGGGCCGTTGGAGGGGGATCCAGGCTCGTTCATAGCCTCCAAACTAGTTCTCGGGTCGCACGGGGTGGTGGATGTTCCACGTGGAACAGTGCTGGGCTGGATTGCCGATGTTCCACGTGGAACACCAGGGTTCTAGGACGCCGGATGTTCCACGTGGAACACGGCCACCGCACCCAGACGGGAAGGGGCACTGGTGTGGGCGGCTGCGAGGTCAACCCCGAGCCAGCGACTGCCCTGGTCGGCGGGGGGTTCGCTGACGATGACCATTCCCCCCGACCGCACCCAGGGGGTTGAAAGCCGAATCGTAGTCTCGGGAGAGCCAAATCCTCGGCAAGTTACCACATCCATCGCGTGGTGGTAGGTGGTGCGTCCAAGCTCGTCGGCATCGCCGGTCACCACGGTGACACGGTCGTCCAGGCCGAGGCTCACGACTGCCCGGCGAAGGAAGTCGGTCCGCTTTGCTCGCCGATCAATCAGAAAGACCCGCAGGCCCGGTCGAGCTACAGCCACCACCAGCCCGGGAACTCCAGCCCCAGTTCCCAAGTCGGCACACGTGCTGGCAGTCTCGGGGATTGCGTCGACGAAGCTCAGGGAGTGGGAGATCACCTCAATGGGGCTGACGGGACCGAGGGCGCCGACGCGTTGGGCCTCACCAAAGACGCGTAGAAGCCCTTCGTGGGCATGAAGATCAGACATGGACGACCACCACGAGGGTAGTCGGGGTCAGTCAGCTGCGGAGGAGTCTCCGTCGGCCAAGGCAACCACAACTCGACGGTGTGGGTCCTGGCCCTGCGAACGCGTTGCAATGCCGTCCATATCGACGAGTGCATCGTGGACGATCTTACGGTCGGCCGAGTTCATCGGCTCAAGCACACGAGGTTGACCTGTCGAGAGCACGTCGTTGGCGACCTTGACGGCAAAGCGCCCGAGGGCTTCACGGCGCTTTTCCCGGTACTGAGCGACGTCAACACGGAGATGGGTTTCGTGATCTCCGAGTCGACGTTGGCTGACCACTCGGGTCAAGTCCTGCAAAGCCATCAGGGTTGCGCCCTTCTGACCGACGTACATCGACACGCCGTCACCATCGACGTTGATATCGATGTCTTCACCGGTGACCGTTGCCGAGACCGAGCCACGAATGTCGCTCGCGATAAGCAGACCTTCTAAGAATGTGGTCGCAGCAGCACTCACCGTGGTTGGGTCGATGGGGGTGCTGTTCGTCTTCGGCTCGCGTTCCGCGCGTGGCGCACGCTCGGTCGAACGTTCCTTGCGTGGTCCGCGCTTGGAATCACCTTGGCGCTTCTCGCGCTTCGGACCACGGTCCCGGCGATCAGCCTTCGCGCGTGGCGAGGTTGGACGAACTCGTGCGCGCACACGGGCCTCTCCGCGTGTGCGACCAAACAAGCCTTGCTTTGGTTCCTCGAGAACCTCGAACTCCGCGTCGTCTTCTGCGACGCCGAGCTGGTCGAGTGCTGCGCTCTTGGCTTCCTCGATCGTGTCGCCTGTGGTTTCTACCCATTCCATGGATGTCTCATTTCTGTGAAGTGATCAACACGAACGGTGTTGATGATGGTGCGAACTATTTCTTCTTCTTGCGCTCGAGCGAGCCTGTTCTGTTCTTTCCTGGTGCCGTTGGTCGCTTGCTCACCTGTGATCCATCGGTTCCCTTGCGTGGTGTGACGCGCTTGCTTTGGAACGGTTCGTTGGATGCAGGGGTTTCCTTCTTTGCCTTCTTTTCATTCTCTGCAATGTCGCGTGCCTTTGCGCTCGCAGCCTGTGCTTGGCGACCAAGTGAGTCATCGTTGCCGTAGAAACGCTTCGTGATGTAGTACTGCTGCACGATGCGCACGACCGCCTGCACGATGTAGTACACGACGAGCGATGTCGGTAGGAACAACTGGAAGACCGCGAACACGACTGGCAAGTACTGCATGATCTTGGCCTGCGTCGCCGACATCGTTGGGCTCACCGTGCGCGATGCCACCATCCGTTGCTGGACGAAATAGAGGGCTGCGAGCGCAGCGACAAGGACGACGTAAATCAAGCCCTTGCCGAAACTGTCTTGCACCGCCGCTTGCGGAGTGATCGACAGGTCGAGACCGAACGAACGCATCTCGGTCTTGCCGTTCAGTGAAATGAACAATTCGGAGGTCTCGCTCAAGTACTTCGGTGCGAGCAGACCTTCGACACGGTTTCCCAGTCCACTCAACGCACGGAACATGATGATGAACACCGGCATCTGTGCGAGCAGTGGCAAACATGACGCAAGTGGATTGACCTTGTGCTCCTGGTAGAGCTTCATCATCTCGGCATTCAA
>JALRJT010000169.1 GCA_023254985.1 Ilumatobacteraceae bacterium
ACGCGTCAGTTATTTCCCGAACTGGAAAGTGGACGGCGCAATCGGACCGTATCGCGTCGCGCCGAACATGATGGTCGTGGTGCCGACATCCAATGACGTCTCGATGAACTTTGGGTGGTCGATGCGTGATGCGATTGCCTATCTGCTCACGCTGGCAGCCTTCGGGTGGATCGTCGTCGAGCGACGACGAAGCCCGCGCCGAAGTGACTAGCGTGGTACTCCGTGCCTGACCTGAATGCGATCGTCAAGGCGTACGACATTCGTGGCACCGTCCCGGACCAGTTGGACGCACAGGCCGCGTACGCATTCGGCGTCGCGTTCGCCCAGTTCACCAAGGTGTCCCACATCGTCGTCGCCCACGACATGCGCCCGAGCGGGCCGGAACTCGTCGATGCGTTCCAGAGGGGAGCGCTCGCCCACGGCGTGAGCGTGACCAATCTCGGACTCGCCTCGAGCGACCTGCTCTATTACGCCTCGGGAAAGATGGACATGCCAGGGGCGATGTTCACCGCCTCGCACAATCCCGCGCAGTACAACGGCATCAAGTGTTGCCTCGCCGGCGCCCGCTCGATCGGCATCGACAACGGTCTGCGCGACATGCACCGCTTTGCCCAAGCAGTGCTTGATGGCAACGAGCCACCACTTGCGGCACGTGCCGGCACGCTCGATCACATCAACGTGCTCGGTGAGTTCGCCGACCACGTCGTGTCGTTCATCGCAGGCGACACGTTGCGCCCACTTCGCGTTGTTGCGGACACCGCCAACGGCATGGGCGGTCTCGTCGTGCCCGAGGTGTTCGCGCGACTGTCGGAATTCGACATCGAGGTGATGTACGGCGAACTCGATGGCACGTTTCCGAACCACCCGGCGGATCCATTGCAGCCTGCAAACCAACGCGACTTGCAGGCGCGAGTGCTCGCGGGTGGATTCGACGTCGGTCTCGCCTTCGACGGCGACGCTGATCGCGTGTTCCTCGTGGATGAGACGGGCAAGGGCATGTCGGGCAGCACGACGACGGCGCTCCTTGCGTCACGGTTTCTGCGCCTGTCGCCCGGTGCGACCGTGCTGTACAACCTGATCTGTTCGCGTGCCGTGCCCGAAGTGATCGGTGAGTGCGGGGGAGTCGGTATCCGCACGAAGAACGGTCACAGTTACATCAAGCAGATCATGGCCGAGACCGGTGCGGTGTTCGCCGGCGAACACTCAGGTCACTACTACTTCGCGAACAACTACCGCGCCGACAGCGGACTGATCGCGACGATGGGTGTGCTCGGTGAAATGTGTCGATCGGGCAAGTCATTGAGTGAGCTACGTGCACCGTACGAGCGCTATGCCTCGAGTGGGGAAATCAACACCACCGTCGATGACATCGGCGAAGTCATCGCGCGCATCGCCTCGCTGTACGGCGCACATCCGCAGGATCGCCTGGACGGCCTCACCGTCGATTGCGGGTCATGGTGGTTCAACGTGCGACCGTCGAACACCGAACCTCTCCTGCGACTCAACCTCGAGGCCGCGACTCGCGACGAATGTGACACCCACGTCGCCGAGCTCCTCGCCGTGATCACGGCATAACTAGGATGTCGACATGCGCGTGAGCGAACGACTCCTCGAAATCCTGGCCTGCCCAGAGGACAAGGGCCCGTTGTACTACTTCGCCAACGACGACTTCCTCTACAACCCACGCCTTGGGCGCAAGTACCTGGTGCGTGACGGCATCCCGGTGATGTTGATCTCCGAATCGGTCACGGTGGACGCGGGCGAGCGCGCGGCGCTCGACGCACGCATCGCGAGCGAGGGCATCGCTCCGACGTTTCACTGATCTCGGCTACTGTTGAGCCCAGAACGTGGGCTGTCTCGACTGGTGCCAGCAGGCCCCAGCCCGCTCGAATCACACGAATATCTAGGTATCCGAGGAGACACCATGTCATCATTTGCTCAACGTCGGGATTGGCGCGTCGCCGATCTCTCGCTCGCCCCGTTCGGTCGCAAGGAAATCCACCTCGCCGAACACGAAATGCCGGGACTGCGCGCACTGCGCAAGGAGTTCGGTAAGACCAAGCCGCTGAAGGGTGCACGCATCTCTGGTTCGTTGCACATGACGATCCAGACCGCAGTGCTGATCGAGACGCTCGTCGAACTCGGCGCCGAAGTGCGCTGGG
>JALRJT010000204.1 GCA_023254985.1 Ilumatobacteraceae bacterium
CCTTCACCCAATGGCCGTTGCTCAACTTGACTCCGTTGCTGACGTTCGCAACGCGCTCGGAACACACGGCTATCTCGCCGACGACGGACTCGCGACCGCGGTCTTCCTCGCACTCAGCCTGAGGCGCCCGCTCCTCCTCGAGGGTGAGGCCGGTGTCGGCAAGACCGAACTGGCCAAGGTGATCGCCTCGATGACCGGTGCGGAACTCATTCGCCTGCAGTGTTACGAGGGCATTGACGCCTCACAAGCCGTCTACGACTGGGACTATTCGCGCCAGCTCCTGCATCTTCGCGCAGCCGAGGCAACCGGTGAGTCGCGGACCAAAGACACCTCGGCACTCGAAAGCGAGCTGTACAACGAGCGCTTCCTGATCAAGCGGGCACTCCTGCGGGCCCTCGAAGCTCGCTCGACTCCACCCGTTCTCCTCATCGACGAGATCGATCGTGCAGACGACGAGTTCGAGGCCTACCTGCTGGAGGTGCTCTCCGATTTCCAGATCACGATTCCCGAACTGGGCACGTTCAAAGCCACCACACCACCGGTCGTCGTGCTCACCTCGAATCGCACGCGCGACGTGCATGACGCGCTCAAGCGACGCTGTCTCTACCACTGGGTCGAGCACCCGACGTTCGAACGCGAAGTCGCCATCGTGCGCTCACGCGTGCCGCAGGTGTCCGAGACGCTCGCCAAGCAGGTTGCAGCAGCGGTCGGTGGCCTGCGACAGATGAGCCTCTACAAGCCACCCGGTGTGGCAGAGACGATCGACTGGGCGAGCGCGCTCGCCCGTCTCGGCGTGCGCGAACTCGACGACAGCGTCGTGGCTGCGACGCTCGGCACCGTGCTCAAGTACCGCGAGGACCACGACAAGGTGGCCGAACACGGCATCCCACAGTTGATCAAGCAAGCCTTCGACAAGGGCCTCCTCTCCGGCTGACTCGCCCCATGACCCTCACCCAGCGCTCGTCCGCCGAGCACATGGCGGTCTCCTTTGCGCGCGTCTTACGCGGAGCGGGACTCAGCGTGCCGCTCGATTCGGTACTCACCTTCGTATCCGCCCTCGGACTCACCTCGATCACCGATCGCGACGCCGTGTATTGGGCGGCCAGAGCAACGCTCATCAGACGCCCCGAGGACCAACCGCTCTTCGATCGCGCGTTCACGGTGTTCTGGGAACAACGATCGAGCACGACAGAACCAGAGGAGTCGACGACCGAGAGCGTCACGTTGCTCGTCGACGATGACGACCTCGCAGGCGACGCGGACTCAACGGAGCATCAGGGCGAGACGGTACATCTGCGCTTCTCGGCGATCGAGACGCTCCGCGACAAGGACTTCGCTGCGTACAACGCCGCTGAACTCGCAGAGTCGACGCATCTCATGCAGCGGCTGCACGTGATGGGTCCACGAAGATCGTCGTTACGTCTGGTTTCGACTCGACGCCGCGGGGCTCGCCACGACATGCGCGCCACCGTACGCGAAGCGCTCGCCACGTCTGGGGAGCCCCTCCATCTGCGTCATCGCACGCACGGCGCACGCCAACGTCGGCTGGTGGTGCTGCTCGACATCTCCGGTTCGATGGAGCCGTATTCGCGAGCGATGCTGCGCTTCATGCACGCCGCACTCGTCGGACGTCAACGTGTCGAGGCCTTCACCTTCGGCACACGACTCACCCGGTTGACAAAGGAACTCGCCCAACGCGACCCCGACCGTGCGCTCTCGAGAGCATCGGCGCAAGTTCCCGACTGGAGTGGCGGCACGCGTCTCGGCGAAAGTTTGCGCACGTTCAACGACACGTGGGGCGTGCGCGGCATGGCACGAGGTGCGATCGTCGTCATCGTGAGCGACGGCTGGGACCGCGGTGATCCGCGCATCCTGGCCGAGCAGATGTCGCGCCTGTCGCGCGTCGCCTTTCGCACCGTCTGGGTCAACCCACTCAAGGTGACGCCGGGTTACGCACCACTCGCCCGCGGCATGGCGGCCGCGCTTCCCTACGTCGATGACTTCGTCGAAGGGCATTCGCTTGCCGCCCTCGAACGCCTCGCAGACGTCATTTCCGCCGATTGACTAGATCCCATGCGTGACTTGCTCGACGATCTCGATGGCTGGAGGGCCAAGGGCAAACGCATTGCACTGGCCCGCGTCGTTGATATTGAGGGCAGCGGACCGCGTGACCCAGGCGCGGCAATGGCGGTGAACGAAGACGGCGACGTGATCGGCTCCGTCAGCGGTGGTTGCGTCGAAGGTGCCGTCGTGGCCGAGGCACTCGCGATGCTGAACGGCAACAACACCCCGCGGCTCGTCACCTTCGGCTACTCCGACGACGAGGCCTTCGCCGTTGGCCTCACCTGCGGTGGCATCATCCATCTCTTCATCCAGCCGCTCACCTTCTGACATGGACCTGTACTCCATCTACGCCGAACGCGTGCGCGCCAACGTGCCAACCGCGCTCGTCACCGTCATCGATGGGCCAAACATCGGCTCGATGCTGCTGCTCTCCCCCGGAAACCAGCCGCTCGGAACGCTCGGCGAACCCGAACTTGATCGCGTGGTCGTGCGCGATGCCGAAGGCGAAATCGAAGCGGGTCGAACGAGCGTGCGCCACTACGGACCACAGGGCCAGACGACCCCGGAGGACTTAGTTGACACCCCGACCGTGCGGGTCTTCGTCGACGTCTCCTCGCCACCCCCGACGATGTGGATCTTTGGCGCGGTCGACTTCACGGCCGCGCTCGCCAAAGTCGCAAAGGTGCTCGGTTACCACGTGGTGGTCTGTGATGCGCGCGAAGTCTTCGCCACGCGCCGACGCTTCCCGATGGCAGACGAGGTGCTCGTGTCGTGGCCTGCTCCGCTGTTCTCCGAACGCGGGCACCAGCTCGGCTCTCGTGACGCAGTCTGTATCCTCACCCACGACTCGAAGTTCGACGTGCCGGCGGTGCAAGGCGCATTGGGCACGAACGTGGGTTACATCGGTGTCATGGGTAGTCGAAAGACACACGCCAAGCGTCTGGAACGGCTCGCTGAAGTCGGCGTGACCGACACTGCCGACCTCACACGACTGATGTCGCCGATCGGACTCGATCTCGGCGCACGCACTCCCGAAGAAACCGCGATCTCGATTTGTGGCGAGATCATCGCACGACGCACGGGTCGGCTCGCACCGTCGCTGCGCGACGGCACCGGGCCGATTCACAAATAACTACACGAGCGGATTGGCGATCCGCGACCAGGACCAGATTCGGTCATCCATCAGGTGTAACTCGACACTGCGTCCGGTGCGCGGGGCCTGGATGATTGCGCTCTCGATGCCGAGATAGAGCGCAACGTGCCCAGGTCGTCACACGAGATCGCCAGGCTGTGCTTCATCCACGCTCACACGTGATGACACGTCGTATTGCAGGGTCGAACCGCGTGGCAGTGCGACGCCGCTCGACTTCCATGCAAAGCGCGTGAGCCCTGAGCAGTCGAGTCCGATTCCCGGTCGCTCGGAATTCTCTTGATAAGGAACACCGAGCTGTGTGAGCCCAGCCACCACCGCACGTTGGCGCGCCACGGAGGAGTCCTTCCACGCAGTGCGAAGCGCGCGCACGTCGACTTCGAGGAATGCGGCGACTCGGGCAGCGAGACGATCGGCAAAGACGAGGTAGAGGTCATAGGCGTCAGGGTCACGCCGGTCCGCGTATCGATCGATCGCCTCGAGGGCGACCCGTGCTTCGGCGACGATGCGAGCCTCCTGTCCACTCGGCATCGGCGTGGCGCTGGCCGGCTGGGAAACGAGACCAAGGCCGACCATGACGAACCCCGCCACGACGGCGAGTCGACGGGAGGTATGGGGGTAACGAGAACGAATGTTCATGGGGGTGACCGTTTCTGCCGGGGCGACCTCGGGGGGTCAAGGTCGCGCTGCGGGAACAATATGTCAGGTATGTAACAGTGTAATTCATCAAACCGTAATATTCGGTGACCCTGAGAAACCCAACACGGACAAGGGTTTGACAGAACTGACCGCTCTTTCGGGCAAGATGCTGGAGTGACATCCCCCACGCCCCTGATCCTGCTTGCCGGGGGTGCCGGGAAACGGTTCGGCACCGATGCACACAAGCTGACCGTCGTCGTGTGTGGCCGCCCTGTCGCCTCGTGGGCCATCGAAGGAGCGCTCGAGTCACAGGTCGGCCCCCTCATCATCGTCACTGGGTCGACCGCTGTCGCCCTTCCTGACGATCTCAGCACCGACGCCAAGTCCTCGATCGCCCGATTTGGCGCACCACGATTCATTGGCAACCCACACTGGCAATCCGGCATGGCCACCTCGCTGCAGGCCGGACTTGCGGCGTGCGAGGGCTCCGAAGCCGTCGTCGTCGGACTCGCAGATCAGCCGTGCGTGACCCCAGACGCGTGGCGAGAGGTTGCTGCGTCACAGTCGCCGATCGCGGTCGCGACATATGACGGGCGTCGAGGAAACCCCGTTCGACTGCATGCGGCCTTGTGGCCGAACCTCCCGCGCACAGGAGACGAGGGTGCGCGAGGATTGTTCCGCTCTCACCCAGAACTCGTCGAAGAAGTAGCCTGTTCGGGGTCGGCAGTGGACGTTGACACGCGTGACGACATCGCTCGCGTCGAAGAATGTCTCTCGTCAAGAAAGAAGCATCGCTAATGGATCTCCATCACGAGTTCACGGTCAACGTTCCGATCGACGAAGCGTGGCGCGTACTCACTGATCTCGAGCACATCGCCCCCTGTCTCCCTGGCGCCCAGTTGACCGAAGTCGAAGGCGAGACGTACCGGGGTCAGGTAAAAATCAAGGTCGGACCGATCCTCGCCCAATTCAAAGGTCAGGCGAGCTTCGTCAGCCGTGACGACGTAGCCCACACCGCGACGCTGAAAGGCGAGGGTCGCGACACGACCGGCAAGGGGAACGCGTCGGCGATGATCACCGCCGAGCTCACTGCCGTCGATTCGAATTCGACTCGATGCGTCGTCAACACCGACCTGTCGATCTCGGGCAAGGTCGCGCAATTCGGTCGTGGTGCTCTCGCCGACGTGAGCGACAAACTCCTCGCCCAGTTCGTGGAGAACCTCAACCAACTCATCGCCTCGTCCCCAGCAGTGGCACCGACTCCGGTCAGCGCTCCGCAAGCGACGACGAATGAGGTCCGCATCATCGAATCTGCCGAGGTGGCGCCACTGGATCTGCTCGGCACAGCCGGTGCACCGATTCTCAAGCGCGCGATTCCCGTAGTCGTTGCGCTCATCGCCATCGTCGTCATCGGTGTCCTCGTTTTCTAGTACTCCGAGCTCGATCGATCGCGCTCGCATCGCCGAACTGCTCGGCCGCACCCCGCAAGGTCGCTTCGAAGTCGTCGTGCGTACGAAGACCGGTGACCCCGTCGTCTTGCGCAACGCACCTCTTCTTGACGACGGCACACCAATGCCGACGCGGTACTGGCTGTGTGGAGAGCGCGAGACCGTGCTCGCCGGACGTCTTGAATCCGAGGGTGCGGTGAACCAAGTCGAGGCCGACCTTGACTCACTCCTCATTGCCGATGCCCACCAGCGTTACGCAACCGAACGCGACGCACAGATCCCCGCAGACCACGCAGGGCCTCGACCCTCTGGTGGCGTCGGCGGAACGCGCGTCGGGGTGAAGTGCATCCACGCCCATCTCGGTTGGTGGCTCGCAGGGGGCGACGATCCGGTCGGCACCTGGGCCGCGTCGCGACTAGGCATCAGTCGCGACGACTATGTCGTCTGCGGCACTGATGCGGCAGAGGCAATTGCCGCGATCGACATCGGCACGAACTCGACCAACTTGCTCATCGTCGACGAACACGGCACGGAAATCGAGCGTTGCGTGACCGTCACGCGCCTCGGAAGGAATCTCGCCGCGACGGGAAACCTGAGCGACGATTCAATCGCTACGACACTGACGACGCTCGAAAATTATGTGAGCGTCATTCGCGGTCGATCCGTGCGCCGCGTGATCGTCACGGCAACCGAAGCGTGTCGGCGCGCGCGGAACGCTGATGCCTTCATCGATCGTGCGCGGTCGATCCTCGGCGTCGAGCCAGAAATCGTGGGCGGAGATCGCGAGGCACACCTTTCCTATCTCGGAGCGACGTCACACCTCGACCACGTGGACGGCGACACGCTGGTCATCGACATCGGGGGCGGAAGCACCGAGCTCATCGTCGGTAATTCGGCTGGAGTGCGGTTCGCGGCGAGTTACCAAGACTCGTGGCGCTGTACATGCCGCCTAGAAACACGGAAGCATCGACAGATGATGAAGAACCAGGC
>JALRJT010000109.1 GCA_023254985.1 Ilumatobacteraceae bacterium
TGAGCACACGACGCAACTTCCACACCATCTGCAACTGCTTGCGATCGAAGAGCAATTCTTCGTGGCGGGTGCTCGATGCGTCGACGTCGATCGCCGGATAGATACGACGCTCTGCGACCTTGCGGTCGAGGCGAAGTTCCATGTTGCCAGTTCCCTTGAACTCTTCGAAGATCGCATCGTCCATGCGGCTGTTCGTCTCCACGAGGGCCGTCGCGAGGATCGTCAAACTGCCACCCTCCTCGACATTTCGCGCTGCACCGAAGAACTTCTTCGGTGGATACAACGCACCTGCGTCGATACCACCGGACATGATGCGACCAGTTGCCGGGGCAGCAAGGTTGTACGCACGCGACAAACGAGTGATGCCGTCGAGGATGATCACGACGTCCTCACCCATCTCGACCATGCGCTTGGCTTTTTCGATCGTCAGTTCAGCAACTTGCGTGTGCTCCTCTGATGGTCGGTCGAACGTCGAAGCGATGACCTCACCCTTCACGGTGCGACGCATGTCGGTGACTTCTTCCGGTCGCTCGTCGATGAGCAACACGATGAGCTTCACTTCGGGGTGATTGCGCTCGATGCTCGTGGCGATCGTCTTCATGATCGTCGTCTTACCGGCCTTCGGTGGTGACACGATGATGCCGCGCTGACCCTTGCCGATCGGTGCGATCAGGTCGATGATGCGAGCAGTCATGTTGGCGGGATCCGCCGGATTCTCGAGCACCAACTTGCTGTCAGGGAACAACGGCGTGAGCTCTTCGAACTTCGGTCGATTGCGGGCCTTCTCCGGCGAGATGCCGTTCACCGTGTTGATCTCGAGCAGCGCAGGATTCTTCTCGTTACGGCCCGCAGGCTTGGAGATTCCCGTGACGTAGTCGCCCTTGCGTAATCCGAACTGTCGCGTCAAGCGAACCGACACGTACGAGTCTTCACGCGAAGAGAGATAGCCGTTAACTCGGAGGAAGCCATAGCCCTCGTCTCGCAGGTCGAGATATCCGGAGACTTCGACGGGATCGGTGCTGATCGGTTCGTTCGACTCGGGTTCCATCAACTCGTAGCGATCGTTGCCCTGTGGCCCTTCGTCTCCCCGACCGCGACCACGTCGACGATTGCGATTGCGATTGCGGTTGTTGCGATTGTTGCGGTCACCATCGAAGCCGTCGCGCTGGAATCCCTGACGGTTGTGGCGGTCGCCACGATCGTTGTTGCGCTCACCACGGTCGTTGTTGCGCTGCTGGTCTCCCTGACGCTTCGCTTCAGGCGCAATCGGCGTGCCCTCGTGCTCGGCAAGTTCGATCTCCCAGTCGGCGAGTGGCTCACCGTCGGCACCGAGAGCTGGCGCGCTCGACTGCCGTGCAGCGGACTTTGGAGCTTCTGCCTTCGGCGCAGGCGCGGCGGGCTTCGTCTGCTCCAAGATCATGTCGATGAGTTCCTGCTTCTTGGCGCGAGATGCGGACTTCACGCCGAGTGCGCTGGCGATCGCCACCAACTGTTCGCGATCCTTTGCTTCAAGTGCTGATTGTTCCAAGGCTCCACTGGCCATAGGTCCTACTTTCATGGACACTCACAGAACTGTGACGTGCCCTTCAACCGCGAATGCGTTACGCGAAACTGAGCGCCGCGTGTTGCGGGGGCTTCACTCGGGAATCCGAGCCGAAATAAATGATAGCCGAGGTTGGGAGGACTTACAACGCCCTGCGCTTGGATGCGACGAATCGCTCGACTTCGGCGAGGTCATTGGCCAAGTCCGTGGAACGCTCCGGCCGCGAGAACAAATCGGCGAGGTGTTCGGGAAGTCCCGGGCGAACACCAGTCGCCTTCTCGACCGCGTCAGGGAACTTCGCCGGATGCGCGGTGGCGAGCGTGATCGTCGGCACTCCGGCCTCGCCGTGAGCCATCGCGGCAGCAAGACCGACGGCGGTGTGTGGATCGATCAGCATCTTGGTCTCGCTGTACACACGACGCATGGTCGCGACCGTCTCATCATCTGAACTTCGGTGCGCTTTGAACACTGGTGCGATCCAGCGATCGAACTGCGGTGCCGAGACCCCGAAAGTTCCGGCGGAACGGAACCCTTGCAGCTGACTCTTCGTTGCTGCGCCATCGCGTCCATTCATCTCGAACAACAGACGCTCGAAGTTCGACGACACCTGAATGTCCATGCTCGGGCTGAGCGTCGGCACAACCGGTCGCATCGACATCTCTTTTGACTCGAAGAACCGCGTCAGGATGTCGTTCGAGTTCGACCCGACGATCAGTCCGTGGACATCTGCTCCCATTTCGCGCGCGATCCAGCCCGCGAGTACGTTGCCGAAGTTCCCCGTCGGAACCGAAAACGAAGCTTGACGGTCGAGTGTGTGCAAAGAAGTGAAGTAATAGACGGTCTGGGCCATCACTCGCGCCCAGTTGATCGAATTCACCGCCGAGAGGTTGTTCGCCAATCTGAACGGCTCATCATTGAACATCGCTTTGACGAGATCCTGGCAGTCGTCGAACGTGCCGTCGATCGCCACGCAATGCACGTTGGGTGAGTCGACCGTCGTCATCTGACGACGCTGCACTTCACTTACTCGGCCGCGCGGGTAGAGGATCACGATGTCGACGTTGTCGCAGTGCTTCACTCCGTCGATTGCCGCGCTGCCAGTGTCTCCACTCGTGGCTCCAACAATCATCACTCGTTCGCCGCGCTTGGCGAGCACGTGATCGAAGAGCCGTCCGAGCAACTGCAACGCGACGTCCTTGAAGGCAAGCGTCGGGCCGTGGAACAACTCGAGGAGATAGTGGTCCGGCGCGACCTCGACGAGCGGAGCGACCTCTGGATGTCGAAACGACGAATACGCCACTTCACACAGCTTTCGGTACACGTCGAATGGGATGTCCTCGGCAACGAACTGGTGCGTAATTTGCGCGGCACATTCGGCATACGAGCCCCCGCTGATTCGCGCCGTGGGCCACGCTTCAGGGACATACAACCCGCCATCACTCGCCAACCCCGCGAGGAGTGCACCCTCGAATCCAAGGCTCGGAGCTGATCCCCTCGTCGAGATGTACTTCATGACGTCGCTCAGAATAATCAGTCGCCGATTACGCGCAGGAGTCCGCCGACTCGCATCACAACATCCAGTTGGCGCAACTCGGCGATGCAATCCTGAACTGCTGCCTCACTCGCTTCGTGCGTGAGGAATACCAGTCGAGCACCATTGCCAAGACCATCCTGTTCGGCAGCACGAATGCTCACGTCGTGGCGCGCAAAGATCCCGGTGACCGCGTGTAACACGCCTGGGCGATCGGAGACCTCCAGTGGCAAGAGATACTCGCCACGCAATGACGACATCGCACGAAGGTTGGATTTTGACAACACACCCAGGGATGCATGAGCACCCTTGTTCAGGTTGACCGAGGCGTCAATGACGTCACCGAGGATCGAGCTCGCGGTCGGCGAGCCACCCGCACCCCGACCGTAAAACATGAGCGAGCCGGAGGCTGCGCCGTCAACGACGACTGCGTTGAAGCTGTCCCGCACGGACGCAAGCGGGTGATGTTGCGGCACCATCGCTGGATGCACGCGGACAAGGACTGAACCAGCCGAGTCAATTTCAGCAATCGCAAGCAACTTGACTGCGTAACCGAGACGATTCGCGATTGCGATGTCGGCAGGCGTAATCGCGGTAATTCCCTCACAGTAAACGTCGCTCGCTACGACGTTCTGTCCGAACGCAATGCTTGCAACGATCGACAACTTCGCGGCCGCGTCGTGACCTTCGACGTCGGCCGTTGGATCGGCTTCGGCAAATCCGAGTCGTTGCGCGCCGGCGAGTGCGTCACCGTACGGCATCGATTCTTCGGCCATCTTGGTCAGGATGTAGTTCGTCGTTCCGTTGACGATGCCAAGCACCCGTGTAATCGGCTCCCCCCGAAGGCTTTCTCGCAATGGTCGAATG
>JALRJT010000111.1 GCA_023254985.1 Ilumatobacteraceae bacterium
CGGGAATTGCAGGAGTGTTGAAAGCGCGTACTGGTGCGCACGAGGTGATCACGACGATCATGTTGAATTCGATCGCGGCGTTCCTCGTGCTGTGGCTATTGAAGACAGATCTTTTCCAGCGTCCCGACCGGACTGATCCGATCTCCAAGCTCGTCGATCCGGCCGGTCATCTACCGAGGCTCTTTGGATTCTTGGACAATCGCCCCGATCTCGTTGCGCACGTCGGATTCCTCGTTGCGCTTGCTGCGGTCGGCTTCTACTGGTGGTTCTTGAACAAGAGCTCACTCGGTTTCGAATTCCGTGCCTATGGGTTGAACGCAGATGCCGCACGGTATGCCGGCATGCACACCAAGCGCCTGACCGTGCTCGCGATGGTGGTTGCCGGTTCGTTTGCAGGCATGGCTGGTGCGGCCGAGGTGCTCGGCACGTATGGCTATGCATCGCAGAACTTCGCCGGCAATATCGGCTTCGATGCGATTGCGATCGCGCTACTTGGTCGGTCCAGCCCGTTCGGCACATTGTTTGCTGCGATCCTCTTTGGGGCACTACAGGCCGGCGGTAGACAAATGCAGGCATCGACTGACGTGCCGATCGACCTCATCGTCGTGTTGCGTGCGCTCATCGTGATGTTTATTGCCGCGCCGCTTCTCGTGAAGGCGATCTGGCGCGTGAAGGTGTCGGCGACGAGTGACGGCCAGACCTTCAGGGGGTGGGGATCGTGAGCACCGCAGTGGTATCGGCCGAGCAGAAGAAGCGATCGCGCAACGTCGGGCTCACGTTCGTCGTGCTCGGCATCGTCGCAGGTGCAATCTTCACCAATCGTCCCGGAGATGCGGGCTTCAAGCTGCTCGATGACTACATCTTCGTCATCCCGGCGCGACCGTTTGCAACTGCACTTGCCATCGTGCTCGTCGCGCTCGGCGCGGCGCAGCTGTTGCGCGGTCTCGGGAAGGTCACGAATGTTGCGCTGTCCATTGCGACCGCCGCCTTCGTCATCGGCTTCCTCACGTGGGCGGCGTCTGGCGGCTCGTTCAGTTTCACCGGCATGTTGCAGGACACAGTTGCGCGCAGCGTGCCGATCACGCTCGGGGCGATCGCCGGAATCCTGTGCGAACGCAGCGGCATCATCAACATCTCGATCGAGGGTCAGTTGCTGGGTGCTGCGTTCACCGGATCCGTAGTCGGTTCGCTCCTCGGGCCGTGGATGGGGATCCTGGCCGCGGTGCTCACTGGCGTCGCACTCTCGGGAATCCTCGCGGTATTCGCCATCCGTTATCGAGTGGACCAGGTGATCGTCGGGTTCGCCGTCAACTTCTTCGCGCTCGGACTCACGAGCTTCCTCGCATCGCGCGTGCTCACCGAGTATCCGGAATACAACTTGCTCAGGCCGTTCAGGCCGTGGGCGATTCCGCTGCTTTCTGACATCCCAGTCGTCGGCACGGTGCTTTTCACTCAGACTCTCTTCGTCTATGCCTCGGTCATTGCGGTTGTCGTTGCCACGTGGATGATGTATCGCACGCGATGGGGGCTGCGCACGCGGGCCATCGGTGAGTATCCGAAGGCCGCAGGCACACTCGGCGTGGACGTCATTCGACTCCGCTATCGCAACGTGCTCATCGCCGGCGCGGTTGCGGGTCTTGGCGGTGCGTGGTGGCCGGTTGGCACTGTCGGACGCTTCGATCAGAACATCACCGGAGGTCGCGGCTTCATCGCACTCGCGGCCGTGATCTTCGGTCGCTGGCATCCAGTCGGTGCGTTCTCCGCTGCGCTCGTGTTCGGCTTTGCCGAGGCGATCCAGTTGAAGATGTCGAATTTGAACACCGGCATTCCCTCTGAGTTCCTGCTCATGGCGCCGTATCTCGTGACGCTCATCGTGGTCGCTGGATTCGTCGGTCGCAGTCGTGCGCCAAAGGCCGCAGGCCAGCCGTACGACGCGCAGTAAGGGTTATTTCGACTTCGGTCGAAACGCGCTAAGTCCGCCACCCACCTCGAGGTGCGCGCCACCGATGAGATCGATGCAGTAGGGAATCGCGGGCAGCACTGCACTCAAGCAGTCGCCGATCGCAGACGGCTTGCCTGGCAAGTTCACGATGAGTGACGAGCCGCGAATTCCCGCCGTCTGTCGCGAGAGGATCGCCGTTGGCACGATCGCGAGGCTCACCTGGCGCATCAATTCGCCGAAGCCGGGCATCATCTTGTCGCACACCGCCTCTGTGGCTTCCGGGGTGATGTCGCGCGCCGCTGGGCCAGTGCCACCGGTTGTGACGATCAGTGAGCAGCCTTCGACGTCGGCGAGTTCGATGAGGGCAGCTGACACCGCGGGGATCTCATCTGGCACGAGTCGCGCGACTCCTTCCCACTCACTCGTCAGGTGCGTGGTGAGGAAGTCACGGATCGCGGGGCCGCCGAGGTCTTCATAGACGCCCGCCGATGCACGATCGGAGACGGTGACGATGCCGATGCGTGCAGTGCTCATGGGTGAGCGAAAACTACCACTGCAACAGTCGGGTGTCGCCCTTGCCGCGTGGGTTCGTGATGCGAATCCACAGCGACTTGCGCATCTGTTTAAGCCCATAGCGGAACCCCACGCGATGGAACGCCGAGCGACTGACGATCTTCAGGCGCTCGGTTGTCTCGCGCAGGTTGGTGATAAGAGCCTGCTGCAAGGGATCGAGCACGAGTGAGCTGGATGCTGCGGTGAACGTATGCGGGGCGAAGTCGAACCAGCGATAGTCCTCGGCATAAGTCTCGGCGACCAGGTCGGCGGTGTGCTTGGTGTAGATCTGGCTCGGCGAGATGCCGAGACCGCTGTTCAGTCGGGCGAGGGTGACGTTGGTTCCGCCTCGTGCATTCAACACGTCGGCGAGGTCTTGCAGCGCACCGGGTTGGTCGACCCGCACGAGGTGGTGCAGTTCGTATTGGTCGCAATACAGCGAGTTGAACTGCGGGCGGAAGTGGTCGTCGGCCATGAACGCTGGCAGGTCGGCGTGTAACTGCTCGGCGAAGTTGGCGAACGTCGCAGCCACGTCGATGCGCCCGTCGACGAGCACGTCGGGACATCGATCGAAGATCACCTGTGGCGTTCCGGGTGCGCGCAAAAGCACGCGATTTTCGAAGCTCGAGTACGCGCGGCGGAGCGGGTCGCGCAGTGCGGCGATGCGCAGCCAGTCTGGTGACGTGAGGATGTTCCACTGCTCCTTGCGTGGCAGTTCGAAGAACCGAGTGAGACCGTGCACGCGATAGTTGTGGATCGTTTGTTCCTGGGAGATGTTCGGAGTGATGATCTCTTCGGCGGCAGTTGCGTTGTACGTGCCCTCGATCTGTGAGACGAGGAGCTTCAGGCTGCTGCAGGCGACCTTCGTCGTCGGCACGTACAGCACCTTGATACGAGGGGCGACGAGGGCGTAGCCGAGTAACTCTGGCAGGTGATCCTGGGGCGTCACGCGATTCACGAGATTGCCTTCGTGCGCAGGTCGGCCACGATCGAAGCGAGGACCTCGACGGAGGTCTCGACGCTTTCGCTGGCTCGACCAAGGATGACCTCGGGGGTCGTCGGTGCTTCGTAGGGTGCGTCGACTCCGGAGAGTCCCGACATCGCGCCGGCTCGTTGCTTGGCGTACAGACCC
>JALRJT010000187.1 GCA_023254985.1 Ilumatobacteraceae bacterium
CTTCAATGCTGCTGCACCGGTTCGCTTACCAATGCGAGTCTGCAACATCCACAACTTGCCCTGATCGATCGTGAACTCGGTGTCGCACATGTCCTTGTAGTGACGCTCGAGTCGCGCGAAGATGTCCATAAGTTCCGAGTGGATGTGTGGGAACTTGCGCTTGAGCGCATCGAGATCCTCGGTGTTGCGGATTCCCGCGACGACGTCTTCGCCCTGGGCGTTGACGAGGAAGTCACCGTATGGCTTGTTCTCACCCGTGGCGGCGTTGCGCGTGAAGCCGACGCCGGTGCCCGAGTTGTTGTCGCGGTTTCCGAACACCATCGCCTGCACGTTGACCGCCGTGCCGAGATCGTGGCTGATCTTTTCGCGCACGCGATATGCGATCGCGCGTGCGCCGTTCCATGAGCGGAACACCGCTTCGACCGCGCCGCGCAACTGCTTCATCGGCTCCTGCGGGAAGTCCTTGCCGGTCTCGCGCTTGACGACGGCCTTGTAGGTCTCGCACAACGACTTGAGCGCCGACGACGGAAGGTCGGCGTCACTCTTCACGCCGGCCTTGTGCTTGGCTTCCTCGAAGGGGTGCTCGAACTTGGCGCCATCGATGCCGAGCACGATGCGGCCGTACATCGAGATGAAGCGGCGGTAGGAGTCATACGCGAAGCGTTCGTCGTTTGTGCTCGTGGCGAGACCGACGACGCTCTTGTCGTTCAATCCCAGGTTGAGAACGGTGTCCATCATTCCCGGCATCGAGAACTTGGCGCCCGAGCGCACGGAAACGAGGAGCGGGTTCGACGGGTCGCCGAGCTTGGCCTTCATCTTGCGCTCGAGACCAGCCACGTGGGTGGACAGTTCCTTGTCCAGGCTCTTCGGCCAGCCCGAGCGCATGTAGTCACGACAGGCATCGGTGGTGACGGTGAATCCGTGTGGGACGGGCAGCTTGAGCACGCTCATCATCTCGGCCAGGTTGGCCCCCTTGCCACCCAGAAGATCCTTCAGGCTCATCGGGGACTTACGGTGCTTGTGGTCGAAGGCGTAGATGTACGGCATGGCTCAAGTCTAGGGTTCGAGCCCGAATCCCAGCCCTGACGAACGTCGTTCAGGCACCTCGTTTGAGCAGTGCGAACGCCCGATGTCCGCCGAGTGACGTGACGACGCCGATCGGTTCCCCATCACGAACGATCTGCGACCCGACGACCATGTCGGGCGTTCGTTCGATGACGCGCAGTGTTCGCGGCGGGGTCGCCTTGCGCGAATCCATCCTCTCGACGAGTTCCTGACCCGGATAGCAACCCTTGGTGAAATTCACTGCGTGCTCGACGATTCCGGTCTCGGCCGGCACCATGTCGGTCGTGATGTCGAGACCCATGAGCGGCCATGCGCACTCGAGGCGAAACGCGTCGAACTCGTCGGTCGTTCCAGCCACGATCGACTCGCCAAACCCGACGTTCGGCGCGAACACGTCCCACGCGCGACCGTCCCCGGACCACGCGCGCAGCGCCCCCTCGATGCGCACGGGCTCGGTCGTGCGAATCGCGCGCCACACCTGACCGCTCAGCTCCATCTCCGCGCGCACGCGGATCTTGAATCGATTCAGTCGTGCGAGTGCAGCCTCGCCGAATCCCGGCTCCATATCGAGCACGTAGCGGTCATGCGTCGCACAGGTGATGCGCACGACGACGTCGATCTTGCCCGTCGGTTGCAACAAGAACGCATACCGCGAGTCACCGATCTCGAGGGTGTTCACGTCCTGGGTGACCTGCGAATGGAGGTACGTCTTAGCGTCAGGTCCCGTGACGGTGATGACGTCACGTTCGAGCGGAACGAAGAACGCCGTCATGGTGCCGTCGTGCGACGCGCGCTCATGCGCCGCGCCGCGGGAAGTGCTGCGAGCAGCGCTGCGATCTTGTTGTGGCACTCGAGATCTTCATCTTGCGGAACGCTGTCTGCGACGATTCCCGCACCGGCCTGTAGCGACGCACCGTGTGGTCCGACGAACATCGTGCGGATTGCAATCGCCGTGTCGAGGTTGCCGCTGAAGTCGACGTATCCCACCACCCCGGCGTACGGGCCGCGCTTCACGGGTTCGAGTTCGTCGATGATCTCCATGGCCCGAACCTTCGGCGCGCCGCTCACCGTTCCGGCCGGAAGCGTGGCGCGCAAGACGTCGATCGGCGACTTGCCCCCGACCAGACGTCCGCTCACCT
>JALRJT010000137.1 GCA_023254985.1 Ilumatobacteraceae bacterium
CCTTCAGATCGCCGTCGTATAGCAGAAGCTGATCTACTGATTTGGGTGGGACCGCAAACTGAGCCCTACTTAGAGAAGATCATTGCGGCTTCAGATATCGAAGCGTTGGCCTGGCAAGAAGAGGGGGAGGAGCATGCTGACGAACCACAGGGTGGACATGACCACGCCCAAGATCAGTCGCAGCTTCATGAAGAGGATCAACACGATGATCACGAAGCGATGCACCCCTGGTTAAGTCCCGAAAGTGCTGAGCATTTTGCTGAACAAATTACAGAGTTGTTGGTCTCTAAATACCCAGAAAATGCAGATAAAATCGAAGAAAACCTCGCTAAGTTTCTTGAAAGTATCGAAAAGTTAAACGATGACTCTGAGGCGAAGCTAGCGGATAAGAAAACAATTGGCTTCTTCGTTTTCCACGATGCTTATCAAGGCTTGGTCAGCCATTTTGAGTTAAACCAGGTCGGTTACTTCACCTTAGATCCGTCTCGAAAACCGGGTGCAAAACACCTCAGCGAACTTCGTTCTCAATTGGAAGAGAACAAAATTAGCTGTGTATTTGTAGAGCCACAATTCAGCCCCGCAGTAATCGAAGCAATTACCCGCGGTTTGAACATCAATGAGGGTAAGTTAGATCCGTTAGCTTCAGGAGTTGAAGTTCAAGCGGGTGGCTATGTATCGTTCATTGCGGGATTAGTTGATCAGTTTGATAGCTGCTTAAAGTAGATCACGAGAGTTTGCCTTAATCAGCGGTTGCGTAACCAGATCCAAACGCTTTAAAGGGTAACTTAAGCCCAAGCTCTGGTACCTCTTTGGCTATCCAAGCAGGGAAGGTGTTGCTATTGGGTCCGGGAATTAGACGGTACTCATTCGCCCAAGGGTAGCGTTTAGCGGCTGCATCAATTTTTGGAATGAGCCTCTCTGCTGCTTCACCACGTATATCGAGTAGCACCTCTGGCTTTGAGTTGAACCAGTAGCGATCTGGAATGTCGTTAGCAATCTTCAGAGCCGGCGTCGGGCTCGGACATCGCGAGGCAATCCACGCGTTCGCCGGTGATCGTCGGGATCAGGTACTCGGCGATCTGGTCGTCCTTGCACGCGCGCAGAATGTTTGATGGGCGAGCGACGATGTAGTGGAGGGCATACGACGTCGCGCCGAATTCACGATCGACGAGGGTGGTGTCGAAGGAGTTGAGTCCGCCACCGCCGTATTCAGCCGGCATGTTGCAGGCATAGATGCCGGCCGCGATCGAGCGCTCCTTGATCTGCTTGACGAGATCGGCAGGCACCTCGCCCAACTTCTCCACGCGTTCTTCGTGCGGGATGAGTTCCTTTTCGGTGAACTGGCGCGTCGTGGCGACGATTGCTTCTTGTTCCTCGGTGAGTGCAAAGCGCATGGCTTCTCCTTGTCGTTACTTTCGTCGAATCTTCATCACGCGACCGACGTCCTCTGGTCGCGGGGCATTTTTGTGGACGTCAAAGATCGCGTTCAGTGCCTGCATCACGTTCGGCAGGATCTCGCACGCCTTGCCGAGGTTCATGTCCACGTGCACGAGCATCTGCTCCGTCGTTGAGAGCCGTGTGCCGGTCGTGCCGTGATACATGGTGTGGTGCAGGTGGAGTCGCTTGTGGTCGACGTCCAAGATCAAGGTGTCCACCTTGAGTGGATCGCCCCCGTAGCACTCGCGCTCATAGACGATGTGGGTTTCAGCGGTGTAGAACGAGTGGCCCGCTGCGCGATAGGCGTCGTCGTCGCCGATGTAGGTGAAGAGCGCGTCGGATCCCCATCCAAAGGCTGTCAGGTAGGCGGCCTCGGTCATGTGGTTGTTGTAGTCCACCCATTCGGGTTCGACGACGCAGGTGTACAGCTCGAGTGGCGTGGCGATCTGGTCGCCTGGTTTCCAGATCTGCGGTGCGCCCATCGTCAGCTGGCCGGCTTGTCGCCCACTCGTCGGCCGATGCCGACGGGCTTGGGGAGTTTCGCGTGCGCCTCGCCAATCGGCTTGAGCGCGGCATACATCTCCGTGCCCATCGGGGAGCTCTTGCCCGTGTTCGTGTCCACGTGTAGGAAGAGGTGCTCGCCGGTCGCGGCCACGACTCCGTCTTCGCGCACGATCTCGGTCCACAGATGGATGCGCTTTTCGTCGTACGACGCCACCGTCACCATCACCTTGACCTTGTCACCCTGGTGCGTTTGGTCGAGGAAGCGGATGTGGCTCTCGACGGTGTAGAACGTTCGACCCGAGGCGAGGTACGCATCGGTGAAGCCGATCGAACGGAAGAAGCAGTCACTTGCCTCGCTCGACAGCTGCGAGTAGCGGCTGTCGTTGGTGTGGCCGTTGTAGTCGGTCCAGTCCGCAGGGATCACACGCTCCATTGCCATGACCGGACCGTCGAGCGTGAGCGTCGGCGTCGCTCCACGACCGAAGAGGGCCTTTTCGAAGTTCGCAAGCGTGCGACCCGCGCCGTAGTCGTGTCCGCGCAGACCTTGCATGACCGCAACGAGGCAGTCGTCACGTAGTGCTTCGAGTTCACGGATGGTTGCCATGCCAGCCTGAGCGTCCGACTGCGCGCAGATCGTGTCGAGCAACTCATCGGTGAGCTCCGGCACGTTCATGAACTTCGTCCACGGCCACTTGAGTGCCGGGCCGAACTGTGCCATGAAGTGGCGCATGCCGGGTTCGCCACCCGCGATGCGATAGATGAGGAACGTGCCCATGAACGACCAGCGCAGCCCCGGTCCGAAGCGCATCGCGTCGTCGATCTCTTCAGCTGTCGCCACGCCGTCATTGACGAGCCACAGGGCCTCGCGCCACAGCGCTTCCATCAAACGATCGGCGATGAAGCCGTCGATCTCCTTTTGCAACATGAGTGGCTGCATGCCGATGTAGGTGTAGACCTCGCGTGCACGATCCGTTGTCGCCTGCGACGTGCGTTCGCCACCACAGATCTCCACGAGCGGCATCAGATACACCGGGTTGAACGGGTGTCCGACGACGAAGCGCTCGGGGTTCACCATGTCGCGCTGGATTTCGGTGGGAAGCAGTCCGGAGGTGGAAGAGCCGAACACCGTGTCGGGTGCTGCCGCCTTGCTCGCTTGAGCGAGCACCTTCTGCTTCAGCTCGAGACGTTCCGGCAGGCTCTCCTGCACGAAGTCGACTCCGGTGACGGCATCCTCGACGGTCGTGGCGAAGGTGATCGTGCCTTCCTTTGGCAGTGGAGCGAGCGTCAACTTCGAATACGCGCGACGCGCATTCGTCATGATCTCGTTCATCTTGCGCGGCGCCTCTGGGTCGACGTCGTACAACTTCACGTCGATGCCGGAGAGCGCGAAGCGTGCGGCCCAACCACCGCCGATGACACCGCCTCCGAGGAGACCAACCGTGCGCAGGGGAGCGTTCGTCGTCATCTCAGGAATGCTTCGTGAGCTTGAGCTTGGCGCGCACGTCTGCTGGACCCATGACCGAGACGTTCATGTTCTCGAGAATCTTGCGGGCGCGGTCCACGAGCTGGCCGTTGGTGGCGAGCTGTCCGCGGTCGAGGTACAGGTTGTCTTCGAGGCCGACGCGCACGTTGCCACCCGCGAGAACCGCTTGGGCGACAAAGGGGAGCTGCATGCGGCTGATTGAGAACGCGGAGAACACACAGTCATTCGGCAGCTGATTGACGAGTGCCATGAACGTGTTCGGGTCGTCTGGTGCGCCATAGGCGATGCCCATGCACAACTGGATCATGATCGGGTCATCGAGCAGACCTTCCTTGATCAGGTCCTTGACCATCACGAGGTGACCGGTGTCGAACACTTCGAGTTCCGGACGAACGCCGAGTTGCTGGACGACCTTGGCCATCTTGCGCAACACGCTTGGGGTGTTCGTCATGATGTAGTCGCCACCCGAGGCGAAGTTCATCGTGCCGCAGTCGAGCGTGCAGATCTCTGGGCGCAGGCGAGTGACGTGGTCGAGTCGCTCAGTCGCGCCCGCCATGTCGGTGCCGTCTTCGTTGAGTGGGAACACGTTTTCGTCGCCGCCGAGGACGAGGTCGCCACCCATGCCAGCCGTGAGATTGATGACGACGTCGGTGTCAGAAGAGCGGATGCGGTCGACGACTTCGGCGTA
>JALRJT010000138.1 GCA_023254985.1 Ilumatobacteraceae bacterium
GTCTCCGTCTCGGTGGCCCACTTCGCGAACTTGTTGCTGAAACCCGATTCGGAGTCAACGATCTCGTTGCGCCGTTATTCGTTCGCGAAGGCATTTCAAATCCTCAGCCGATCACGTCACTTCAAGGAGTTTTTCAGCACACTTGTGCATCGCTCCGTGAGGAAATAGCTGCTCTCGTCGATCTTGGAGTTCCAGCGGCGATCTTGTTCGGTGTCCCCGCGCACAAAGACGAGATCGGCTCTGGTGCGTTCGATCCGAACGGCATCGTTCAGGTGTCCTTGCGTGAGTTGTCGGAAGAGTTTGGCGAGCGAATCGTCCTGATGGCCGACCTGTGCGTGGATGAATACACGTCGCACGGGCACTGCGGAGTGTTGAACTCGCGCGGCGATGTCGACAACGATGCGACGCTCGATGTGTACTGCCGTGCGGCACTCGCGCAAGCGACTGCCGGCGCACACGTCGTCGCACCGAGTGGCATGATGGACGGACAAGTCGGCGCGATTCGTGCTGCGCTCGATGGTGCCGGGTTCACCGATGTCGCGATTATGGCGTACTCGGCAAAGTACGCATCAGGTTTGTATGGTCCGTTCCGCGACGCAGTCGATGTGCAGATCGCGGGTGGTGGCAACCGCAAGTCATACCAACAGGACTGGCGCAATGCTCGCGAGGCGCTTCGCGAGGTCGAGGAAGACATCCAACAAGGTGCAGACATCGTGATGGTGAAGCCTGCCCTCAGCTATCTCGACATCATCTCGCAGGTCCGATCCCGTGTGAACTTGCCAGTAGCCGCGTATCACGTGAGCGGCGAATACGCGATGATCAAAGCTGCATCCGCAAATGGATGGATCGATCACGATGGCGTGGCGATCGAACAACTGACCGCGGTGAAGCGTGCTGGAGCAGACATCATTCTCACGTACTTCGCACGCTGGTTCGCTGAGCGCGCACGATGACCGTCGGCACGATCCCGTACTGCGACCCACAGGGTTGCGTCTCCAAGGGCTGCACTCCGACGACGTGCGTCGGTACAGGAGTCGCTTCGAATCACACACTTTTTGAGCGCTCGACGAAGGTCATTCCAGGTGGAGTGAACTCTTCGATTCGTGCATTCAAGGCAGTCGGCGGCGAGCCGTACGTCGTTGCTCGTGGCGAAGGCGCCTACATCGAAGATGTCGAGGGGAAGCGCTACATCGATCTCGTTCAGAGTTATGGCGCCGTCATTTTGGGTCACGCTCATCCGGCAATTACCGCGGCTCTTCGATCGGTTGCCGGCGACGGGACATCCTTCGGTGCTCCGACTCCGCGCGAAATGAAGTTGGCCGAGGCGATTTCTGAACGTGTGCCGAGTTGTGAGCGAGTGCGCTTGATGAACAGCGGTACGGAAGCAACATCGACTGCGGTGCGACTCGCACGTGGTGCGACGGGTCGCAAGCGCGTGATTACGTTCAACGGCAACTTCCATGGTGCAACGGATGCCTTGCTTGCAGCAGGCGGTAGCGGGGTCGCCACACTCGGTCTTCCGGGAACTGCTGGCGTGCCAGAAGAAGCCGTCGCTAACACGATCGTTGCTCCGTACAACGTCGTTCCCGAGATTGGTGATGACGTCGCATGTGTGATCGTCGAGCCGGTGGCGGCGAACATGGGCGTGATTGCACCGGCACCCGGCTTCCTCGAGGGATTGCGCGCCGCATGCGATCGAGTCGGTGCGCTTCTCGTGTTCGATGAGGTGATCACCGGATTCAGACTCGGACTTGGTGGCGCACAGGCAAAGTACGACGTTCGCCCCGATCTCACGTGTTTTGGGAAGGTGATCGGTGGCGGACTTCCCATCGGTGCCGTCGGTGGCCGCAAGGACATCATGGAGAACCTGTCACCACTCGGCAAGGTGTTCCATGCGGGAACTCTCGCGGGCAATCCAATGGCGACCGCAGCAGGTTTGGCCGCGTTGAATGAATTGACGGGTGACGTCTACATGGAACTCGCCGCTCGTGCCAGAGCACTGTCCGCGCTGCTCCGCGATGCGTGTGCCAGTGCGGGAATCGTCGCACAGTTTCCTGTCGTCGGAACCTTGGTCGGTGCGTATTTTGGCGATCGAATCCCGACCAATTTCGACGAGGCCAAGCAGACCGACGAAAAGATGTACGCCAAGTTCTTCCACGCGATGCTCGCGGAATCGGTCGCGATGGCCCCAGGCGCGTACGAGGCGTTGTTCGTTGGGCTCGGTCACGACGACCAAGTGATGTCGCGACTCGCGGAGTCTGCATCACGGGCTGCTCAGCGCGCGATGCGCTGATGCGATCGATCGCATAGGTTTATTGCATGCGCACGCTGTTCTCGTTGCGAACGCTGATTGGAATCGGTGCAGTCGTCGCCTTTGCAGTCGTCGCGCTCACGCTGTTTCTCCTCACGAGCGGGGGCTCGGAAAGCACCTCGTCGAACACTCGCAACATCGAGATGATTGCGGTCGTCAGTGGGATTCAGGCTGATGAAGGATGGTCGACGAACTCCGGTGCCACGACTGGTGCTGCAACGGTGTCCCTTGACGATGGTCGAATCGTGTCGATTCCCGCAGGAACGTTGGGCGAGATCACCTGCAGTGATCTTTCAACACCACAGTCGTGCGTGATGCTTGCTGACACTCTCGGTTCTGCGGTCGTGTGGTTCACGCTTGTGCCCGCCGATCCATCTCGGGCAGGTCGGTATCTCACCCTCCCAGGGCTCGTCGACATGCGTGAGGGCGGTGACTACGGAGTGCTCGCCAATGGTTGGGTGATTCGTCTCGCGACACCAACGGAGCGCAATTGTGAGAACGATCCGGGGAATCTCCGCGACGTCATCGACAGTTTCGGTGGCGACGGTTCCCAGACCGTCCTCGACCTGCTCGATGATCAGATCGTCGAAGTGATCTGTAACTGATCAGGCGTTCGGCGCGAGGCGCACGATCGCAGCGGCTGCCTTGTATGCAGCTTCAGCCGGACCAATCTCATCGGGGCGCAGGAGGTTCGCCATGATGCGCAAGACCCACTCCATGAGCGTGTGGCTTTGGATGCCCACTCGGGACAACTCGCGCATGAGCACTGGTCGACCGATCACCTTTGCGAACAGGCGCGCAACCTTGAAGTACTGGCCGTACTCATCATCCAACATCACCTGGTAACGACCGAGCGCACGAGGGTCATTCAGTGTGATCGCCTCATGCAGTACCTCAGCTGCCATGCGTGACGTTTCGTAGGCATAGTCGATGCCCTCACCGTTGAACGGATTCACACTTCCTGCTGCGTCACCGACGACGACATAGCCCTGTCCCACCTTCGGTCCGACGGAGCCGCCCATCGGGATCTTGCCACTCGTGGCCTTGCACTCGGGTGTGTCGGGATTGATGCCCCACGAGTCGGCGACCATGTGCGCATACGAGTCGAGCAGGTGCGTCGTGTTGACCGAGGTGAAGTCCTTGAACGTCGACAACAGACCGACACCGATATTGATCGTGCCGTCGCCAACGGGGAAGATCCAGCCATATCCAGGCATCGACTTGCCGTTGCGATCTTTCACGTCGAGAGCGGACTCGATCCACGGCTCTGCATGTCGCGGGCTCTGCCAGTAGGTGCGAATCGCAGTTCCATATGGCCATTCGCGCGTGCGCGAGGTGCCGAGTGCGCGACCGAATCGTGAGTTCGCTCCGTCGGCGATCACCACGTACTTGGCGCGCACGTCGAAGGTCTGGTCGTTGTCCTTGTCGGTGACGGTCGCACCGACGAGTCGGCCGTTCTCGAGAATCGGGGTCGTTGCCTCGTGGCCTTGCAAGAGCGCCGCTCCTGCGCGTTCGGCATTGAACGCAACCATTTGATCGAGTTCGCGACGACGCACCACATATCCGTGCTGCGGATAGATCGGATGAGTCGGCCACTGCAGTTCGAGCGCCTTACCGTGGGCGGTCGCGCGCAGACCTTCGTAGCGGTGAAACTTCGCGAGCGAATCTCCGAGCCCCATGTCGTTCAACTGCTTGACCGCACGTGGAGTGAGTCCATCACCGCAGGTCTTTTCGCGCGGGAAGTGCTTCTTTTCCAACATCACGGTGTCGAGTCCACGAGTGGCGCACCAGAATCCGGCGGCTGCTCCTGCCGGGCCGGCACCGATGACGAGAACGTCGGTTTCGCGCGTTGGCGCGTTGGGGGTCATGCAGTCAGGCTATGTTCAGGCGCACAGGTTCGCGCGACCGAGCGCGAAGGTCACTTGCCCGAAGCGCGTGCTTCGGTGCCGACGAACACCGGTGGCTTCTCCAGCATGGAGAAGTCCTTGTCGAGTGTGTCGAATGTCGTCGAACCATTCTCAAGTGCGAGGAAGATTTCGGACTCTGGCGAGCACCACGTCTCGTATTCGCTCATCCACTCTTCGCTCTTCGGATCTGCTCCACCGATCGTGTAACGCTCGTGGCAGACCACGCCGAGAATCTCTGCCTCGGTCAGACCGCCACCGGCCTTCTGACCTTGCTGTGGCATCGGGTTGCCGTTGTACGACAGCGGTGCATGTGCGCCACCTTCGCGATTTGGGTCACCGTAGACGGTGAGTTCTTTAGCGACGTACGCCTGGCTGCCGGTGTAGACGAAGTTCAACATGTCCTCGATCTTCGGGAAGGTCTTCATCACTTCACCCTGGTGCAAGACGCGACCTGCGCCACCCTGACCGGCTGCGCCGTGGCAACCCGCGCACGATCCGTAGACGCCTGCGCCAATGGCGAGTGGTCCTTCGACCGTCTTTTCCTGCGGCTTCAG
>JALRJT010000203.1 GCA_023254985.1 Ilumatobacteraceae bacterium
GAGCTTCCATGCACCATCCGAGATCGACAATGTCGTGTTGGGATCGGCGAGCGCGATCATCTGCTCGATGGTGAGCCCAACGTCGCCAGCGACGATGTTCATGAGTAGCGCAACTTCTGTCCAATGCCGAGTGCCGCCGCCTTGCGCAACATCGCATGCCCCAAGGCAATGTCCGAGAGTGACAGCCCCCGGTGCCACAACAGAGTCGTCTCGTCATCGCTCTCGCGACCCGCACGATCTCCGACGACGACCTGGCACAACTCGCCGTGGAGGGTCGACTCGCTCAACAGACCTTGTTCGACGTGTGCGCGAAGTGAACCGAACTTTCCACCCTTGCACTGCCCCCAGTCGTCGACAACGACTTTGTCCATGATCGTGAGGAGGTCGAGATCGACCGCGCTCATCGTTCCGTACGGCACAACGAACGCACCACGCGCGATCCACTCGGTTCGCAGATGCACCTCAGGGCGCGCGAGTCGAGATGCCTCCACGATCACGTCGGCGCCACGCACACAGGCCTCCCAGTCCGTCGTCGCCACGACAGGTTTGCCAAGATCCTCCGAGAGCCTCCGCGCGAACGCCTCACGACTCTCGGTTCGCAACGAGTGCACGCGAATCTCGTCGAAGTCGAACAAGTGGTCGAGGAGCCGAACGTTCCAATACGCGGTGCCCCGAGCACCAATGTGGCCGAGCACCTTGGACCCCTTGCGCGCGAGATGCTTCGCGCCGAGTGCGGTCACCGCACCTGTGCGCATGTCGGTGAGAAACGACGCGTCGACCACCGCTCGCGGCTGGCCTGTTCGTCGATCCATCAAGTTGAGCAGTGCGAGCTCACTCGGCAGTCCAACCTTGTAATTGTCGACGAAGTCGCCGACGACCTTCACTCCCGCGAGATCGATGTCGCCGCCGAGCGAACCACGCAGGACATTGAAGTGTCCGTTGGACACACCCGGCTCCAGGTGCACCCGCGGTTCGATGACCGCTTCGCCAGCACCCTGGAGGCGAAGACCGCCTTCGACGGCATCCAAGATCTCGTCGTTGGTCAGTTCGAGTCGCTCGACATCCAACCGACTGAGATAGTCGATCCACGACTCGGGCAACTGCTCGTGCGACATCGTTCTTCAGTCAATCGCGATCGACGACACGCTGGAAGTGAACGCATCGAGGACCGCAGGAATCGGCGTCACGCCGATGCCGGGACCGTTCGGGACGTCAATGTAGCCGTCACGCAGTTCGAACGGAGTCGTAACGTCGGTGGTGAAATAGCGCTTCGAGGCCGACGTGTCGCCGGGCAAGGTGAACCCGGGAAGCGCAGCAAGCGCGAGATTCGCCGCTCGACCAATCCCCGTTTCAAGCATGCCACCACACCACACGGGAACTCCTCGAGACAGGCACAGATCATGGATCTTCTTGGCTTCGACATACCCGCCGACGCGACCGGGCTTAATGTTGATGATCGAACACGCACCGATGTCGAGCGCCCCACGAGCAACTTCCACCGTCGTGATCGACTCATCCAGACAGATCGGCGTGCGCACACGCTTCACCAAGTCGACGTTGCCGACGAGATCTTCTTCGGGAAGCGGCTGTTCGATCAACAGCAAGTTGAACTCGTCCAATCGAGCGAGATGCTCGGCGTCCTCCACTCGATATGCGGCGTTGGCATCGACCTGCAGCAACATGTCGTCACCAAAGGCGTTGCGCACTGCACGAACGGGCTCGATGTCACGTCCTGGCTCGATCTTCAGCTTGATGCGCACGTAGCCGTCGGCGACGTAGCGACCGACGACGTCGAGGAGCGCATCGATCGACGGCTGAATGCCGACAGAGACCCCCGACGCGACGCGCGTTTGGGTTGCGCCAAGGTACGTCGCGAGCGACACACCGTCGAGCCGGGTGAAGTAGTCGAGCAGCGCAGCTTCGAGCGCGGCCTTGGCCATGTAGTTGCCACGGAATGCAGCCATCGAATCCAACACCGACTGGAGCGTCGAGTCCGGCGTGACGCACGGGATGAGGTATCGACGCAACACGTCCTCACAGCCGTCCACGTACTCAGACGAATAGAGGGGGTCGGTCATCGCCACGCACTCACCCCAGCCCTCTGCCCCGTCGCCGACCACGCGCACGTACAACAGGTGACGGTCGGTCTCCACACCGAACGACGTCTGGAACGGCGCGACAAGTTCGATGTGTGCGCGACGAATCTCGATGCTGCGAATGGTCATTGCGTCGCCCCTTGAGTCGCGTGCGACCTACGCAACACGTACTCGTAGTCTTCATTCAACCCGATCACGAACGCACCTTGCTTCTCGGCATCGAGAAATGCGGCCCGCTGACTCGCCCTCCACCGTGCTGACTCCTCACGATCCCGCACGCGCAAGGCCTCGATGTCAGATGGGGTCGCGATGACCACATCGCCATGATCGGCAACAACGAAATTCGCTCGCCGGGGCGCTTCAGTAGTCGCCACATCCCACCGCACGAGCACCCGATCGCTTTGCTCACCCGCGTTGATGCCATCGTCGAGTTCACCGTAGAAGTTCTCGCGGTATCCGAGCACCCGTACCCCGAGCTTGACGATGTTGAACCACGCGTTGCGTCGGACCAGCGGATCGAACGTCCAAGTGACGGTGGCGAATCCGCGTTCCTTCGCCCACCTCCACTGGTGCACCTTGATCGCCTCGCCAATGCCATGGCCTGCGCGATGCGCGACAACTCCGGCGGCATGAGAGTGCAGGTTTGGCTGGGACTCCCCTTCGAGTGGGCGTCCGACGATGGCAAACGCCGCGCCGATCGGGTTTCCCCCCGATTCGACGATGGCGCCATACCCGCCGTTATGGAGAGAGGCCACGATGATCTCCGGCGAGACCATCGTCGTGACGCTCCAGACCTCGTCGAAGACCTGCGAAATCACCGCCGCGTCGGCGGGACTCTGCGCCAAGCGAATTCGGAAGTCGACCGACATTGGTCGCCACACTACCGATCCGCAAAGATGGAGCACATGCCCGTCACCGTCACCGTCGTCGATCATCCCGTTGCCGCAGAGGCACTCACCAACCTGCGCGACCAGAACACCTCTAATCAAATGTTCCGCGCCGAGATGCGCAGACTCTCCCTCGTCGTGATCGCCGAAGCGACACGCAACGTGCCGACGGAAAAGATTCGCGTCACGACACCACTCGCAGAGACCGATGGCGTGCGCATCGCGAAGCGACCAGTTCTCGTACCCATCCTGCGTGCCGGACTCGGCATGCTTCCCGCGGCGATGGAACTCCTCCCCGATGCAGACATCGCCGTCGTCGGAGTGCAGCGCGACGAAGCAACCCACGAGCCGAGTCAATACGTCGCCAAGTTGCCGACACGACTGAACGGCCGTCACTGTCTCGTACTCGACCCGATGCTTGCCACCGGCGGCTCGCTCGAACATGGCTGTCGGATCCTCGCCGAACGTGGTGCGCAACAACCGATCACGATCGCCTGCGTGCTCGCCGCCCCCGAGGGCATTGCATTCCTCGACAAGAGCGACATGGACTTGCACATCGTCACCGCGTCAGTTGATGAGCGATTGAATGAACATGCGTTCATCGTCCCCGGACTCGGAGACGCTGGCGACCGTCAATTCGGCCCGCCGAACTGATCAGCCGAAGAAACTCTTCGCCACGTCGTCAAACAAGTCGCGATCGATGAATCGTGTCTTGCCTCGGGTGACGCTCATCGACTCCGCCACGATCTGCCCACACTTGAGCGCGACCATCTTTCCCCAGGCGTTGTCGTGGACGAGGCCAACCGCGCCGAGACCGAATCGCGTCGCGAGCACACGGTCATAACTCGTCGGCGTACCTCCGCGCTGAATGTGGCCGAGTTGCACGACGCGTGACTCATACCCCGTGCGCTTGGACAGTTCCGTTCCGATCACGTGTGAGAGGTCTCCGAGTTTTTCGTTCCCGTAGTGGTCGTTTCCACGTTCCGGCAGGGACAACGTGCCGGGCTTCGGCCGAGCGCCCTCGGCGACGACGACGACGGAGGCATACCGACCGCGCGCGTGACGACGGGTGACGATGGCCGCCAACTCGTCGATGTCGAACGGCACCTCAGGAACCACGATCGCCGTCGCGCCACCGGCGATTCCCGCCTGCATTGCAATCCATCCCGTGTCACGCCCCATCACCTCGACGACCATCACTCGGTCGTGGCTCTCTGCCGTGGTGTGCAACCGGTCGATTGCGTCGGTGGCGATCTGTACCGCGGTCTGGAAACCGAACGTCGCGTCGGTGCCGACCACGTCGTTGTCGATCGTCTTGGGCACACCAATAACGGGCAGCCCATGATCGTCAGCCAACATCGAGGCAACGGTGAGCGAACCATTGCCACCAATCACAACGAGCGCGTCAAGACGCTCTGCGTTCATCGTCGCCCGCACTCGATCGACGCCACCATCGGAGTCGAATGGCCCACCTCGCCGGGTACCGAGGATGGTGCCACCCCGCGGCAGGATGCCCCGCACTTGAGCCGTGTCGAGTCGAACGCTGCGACCCTCCATGACGCCGTCCCACGCGTCGTAGAACCCCACGACCTCATCCCCGTGTTGGCCCTCGGCCTTTCGCACGATGGCGCGGATGACGGCGTTCAAACCTGGGCAATCCCCACCCCCAGTCAAGACGCCAATTCGCACGCAGATCAGCCTACGAGACAAGTATGAACCACTGGGCCAAATGTCGGACACTTGTCCGAGAAATGCCCTAGGGTGAATCCATGACTAAGACAGCAACCAAAAAACTTCCTGAAACCTCCCTCAAGCGCGACGTTTCGTCGATGCGTAAGGTTCTGGCAAATCGACTGTACGAACTCCGTACAGCGGCCGACTTGAGTCAGGCCGCACTTGCGGAAGCAGCAGGCATTGACCGCAAGACGATCAATCGCATTGAGAACGGTCACTTCTCACCCGCGCTTGACACTCTCGTTCGCCTCGGTGTCGCACTCGGCGTGAAGCCTTCAGATTTCCTCAAGCACTAATCAAACGGTGCTCGCATCGCCGACCTAGTCGGTGATGCGTCCCAACACTCCTGCGAATCGCGCACACACGTCGGCGAGATCCGTCCAGAACTGCTCCGCAGCCTCCTGATTCGCCACAGGAGTCTGGGTCGTGGTTGACCGCGACAGTGCGTGGCGCATCGCCGCGTCGGAGAGCGCCGCGAAGCTGACAGACGCACCCGCCAAGGACTCGCCGTCCTCGATGAAATCGGGCAGATTCAGTGCCGGTGCTGGACAGTGCAACGCCCGCACGTGATCAACGATGGGCCACCAAAGTTCAGTGAATCCGATGACGAAATCCGCGGTAGCCAGTATGTCGGGGTCTGCGACCACGATCCGCGGGGCAATCTTGCGGACATGTGACGGCAGCGCGGCAACGTCTGCCGAACGCAATCGATGCGGTGGAACCGCACTCGCAATCTCCCATCTTGGAGTTAAACCCGCAGCATCAAGCGCACTGGTCAACAAGTGGGCACCAAAGACCGACACGCAGTCATTCGCGTCTGCCACCACGATTCCGCGGGAATCACCACCGAAAGCGCTCACCGATTGCACCGATACCCAACGCACCGCACGAGCAAGAGTGTGCGACTGGGTTGTACCACAGTTTTCTATCGTACTAATAATGGTATGAATTCCCGATAATCATGCCCTGCTCGCACGCTGCTCAACACCCGGACTCAATCAGCCCGACCACCGACCAAACGCCGCGACTGGCACTCGGTCAACTCCGAGAAATCCCCACCGTTCAGGCTTTCTGGCCATCTAAACCCAGCACCCATTGACAGAACGGGGCTGTGGATGACTAGGGTATGGGTTCTACGTAGTACCTACCTAGGGGGATACATGTCAGTAATTGAAACCATGTCCAATGAGGTCGCATCGACCGGCGTGTCGCGTCGTCACTTCATTCAGGGCGCAGCAGCAGCCGGTGCAGCAGTTGCACTGCCGGTTGCAGGCGTCGTGGGTGCAGGCACGGCAAGCGCAGCGACGAAGACCTTGCGCGTCTCGATTGGCAAGATTGCCAACCCGGTCGCTCCATTCACCACTGCAGACGCTGGCTCGCTCCAGATCCTCTGCTGCGTCGGCGAATACCTCGCGTTCTCCGACAACAAGGGCGAACTCGCTCCCCGCGTTGCCCAGAGCTGGAAGGGTTCGGCAGGCGGCAAGGTGTGGACCTTCAAGATTCGCCAGGGCATCACGTTCCACGATGGATCCAAGCTCACCGCTGACGACGTCGTCTGGACATTCAAGAGCCACCTGAACCCAGCGAACAAGTCGCAGTCGCTCGGCAAGTTCAACGGCATTCTCGATGTCAATGGAGTGACGAAGGTCAATGCAACGACCGTCAAGTTCACGCTGCTGTCGGCAGTCGGAACCTTCCCATCACTCCTCAGCTCGACGAGCTACGGCCTCCTCATCATGAAGAATGGTGAGAGCGGCGCAGCTGGCTGGGAAAACACGATGAACGGTTGCGGACCATGGATTCTCGACACCTACACCAAGGGCACGGCGTGCACCTTCGTGAAGAATGAGAAGTATTGGGACACCAAGCGTCGGCCTTCATTCGACAAGTTGACCACCACCGTGTTCGAGTCACAGGAAGCCGCTGTTGCTCAGCTCGTCACCGGAAAGCTCGATGCCGTCACTGGCGTCACCCCGGCGACCGCTGCCAAAATCAACAAGGCCAAGGCTGAACTCGTCAAGGTTCCGTCCGCAGGTCACATCGCGACCCACCTGCGTTGCGACTTCGGTCCGTTCTCGACCGACAAGCGCATCCGTCAGGCAGCAGCCCTCACCCTCGACCGTGAAGCGTTCATCAAGAGCGTCCTCAAGGGTCAGGCTCTCTTGGCAAACGACTCCATCATGGATGCGTTCGCCACGAAGGACACGTCGGTCCCGCAGCGCAAGAAGGACCTCGCCAAGGCGAAGTCCCTCATGTCGGCTGCTGGTTCGAAGGGCTTCAACGTCGACCTTTCCAGCTACCACCGCGACGACATCGACGCGTTGGCACCGTTCCTCAAGGCATCGTTGGCCAACATTGGCATCAACGTCACCTTGAAGCTCGCCGACTCGTACTACACGGCTCCATGGGATGCCCGTCAGGCGAAGAAGGTGGAGAACAACTACTGGCTCGAGTCGAACTTCGGCATCACGGACTGGGGACACCGCGGCACGCCGGTCGAGATCCTCACCCGCGCCTACAAGTCGACCGGTGACTGGAACGCAGCGCACTTCGCCAGCGCCAAGTTCGATGCGGCAGCAGATGAGTACATCACTGCGACCACGGCGGCCAAAGCCAAGGCAGCGTCTAAGAAGATCCAGGAGATCTGCTTGGACGAGACCCCGTACTTCATGGTGTACTTCGACACCCGCACATCGGTTGTACGCAAGGGCCTCAAGGGCTTCTACACCAATGGCATGGGACAGTTCGAGTCGGCAGCAGCCAAGTACTAATCCATCCAACTCAGGTAGTCACAACAGCCGGTGTGCGAAAGCACACCGGCTGTTGTCATTCTCGGCGACGTTTGAAGTTGATGAAAGTGAACTCACTATGCTGTCGCCGTGGGGAAATATGTCCTGAAGCGCATCGGTCTTGCGCTCGTCACGATCTTTTTGATCACGGCGGCAATCTTCTTCATGACGCACGTGCTTCCCGGCAATCCCGCCGAACGAATTCTGGGGAACACTGCGGAACGGGCCAACGTCATCGCCCTCGAGAAGGCGCTCGGTGTCGACAAGCCGCTCCTCACCCAATACTGGAAGTGGCTCTCCGACACCGTCAGAGGTGACCTTGGTGGCTCCATCCAATTTTCTGTCGGCGCAATCGGTACCGAGTTCGGCACACCCGTCACTGAAGTACTGCTTCCTGCGCTCGGCTATTCACTGCGTCTCGCTGCCTTCGCCTTCATCTTCGTCGTTCCGCTGTCGATCGCCGGTGGTGTACTCGCGGGCGTCAATCGTGGCAAGAAGATCGATCGAATCCTCACCGTCGGCGGACTGTCCGCAGCAGTCGTTCCCGAATTCGTGTGGGCAGTGATCCTCGCCTTCGTCGTTGGCGTACAGCTCGGCTGGTTACCGGTGAACGCCTACCCCGACAGCCCGGATCCAGGATTCTTCACCGTGATCCACCACCTCATTCTCCCCGCACTTGCACTCATGCTGGTGTTGTTCGGCTACATCTCGCGAATCGCGCGAGCCGGAGTCATCGAGGCCTACGACTCCGACTACGTGCGTACGGCGGTGCTCAAGGGCCTTTCACAGCGCAAGGCAGTCACCCGGCACATCTTGCGCAACGCACTCCTGCCGACGATCGCCGTTGTCGCGTCGCAGGTCCCATATCTGATCGGCGGTCTGGTGGCAGTAGAAATTGTCTTCAACTATCCCGGCTTTGGCGGACTACTCCTCGACTCGGTGAATTACCGCGACTATCCGGTTCTGCAGGCATCAGTGCTGATTATCGGAACTGTCATTGTCACGGTACAACTGATCGCTGACGTCTTGTTCGCCGTACTCAACCCACGCATCCGACAGAAGCTCGAGCAATGACGACCGACACTCTCAAACAATCCGCTGCTGCAGAACGCAAGAAGATCCGCAAAGAACGCTTTGCGCAGCTGCGCAAGAACAAGGCGTTCATCGTCGGCGCGGTGATCCTCACCTTCTGGGTGCTGTGCGCACTCGTCGGCAAGTTCCTCGTTCGCATCAATCCTGATGAGTTGGGCTTCTTGAACGGTGTTGAGACCGACCTCGCCCCGAACGCAACGAACTGGTTCGGCACCGACAGCAACGGTCGAGACGTCTTTTCCCGCGTCATCGTCGGTTCGCGTCCGATCATCGTCATGGCGACGCTCGCCACCGTGCTCGGCACCGTGCTTGGCGCTTCCATCGGCCTCGTGAGTGGCTATCTGAAGGGTTGGTTTGACGTCATCGTCATGCGCATCCTCGATGCAATCTCCGCGATGCCGGTCCTCGTCCTTGCGCTCCTCGCACTGTCAGCAGTCGGTGGTTCGTCATCGGTGGTCACCATCTGCATCATCGGCTTCGTGTTCACCCCGATCATCGCCCGTACGGTGCGTGCGGCCGTGCTCAACGAAGCAGAACTCGATTATGTTGCGGCCGCCAAGCTCCGCACCGAGCGCATGCCACACATCTTGTTCAAGGAGATCCTGCCGAACGTTTTGCCCCCGATCATCGTCGAGTTCACCGTGCGCCTCGGGTATGCGGTGTTCGCGATCGCCACGCTGTCGTTCCTCGGCGTCGGCGTCGAACTCGGCTCTCCGAACTGGGGCTCGCAGGTGGCAGATCACTACAACCTGATTTTCAGTGGCCTGTGGTGGTCGACGATCTTCCCGGCTGGAGCGATCGCAACGCTTGCCATCGGCATCAACTTGATCGCTGACGGCGTGACGGAGGCATTCGAGCTGTGACGACGCAACCAACTCTCGAACTTCGTGACCTGCGTGTCGCGTATCGCGTACGCGGTATCGACCGCGAAGTCCTCCGCGGCATCTCGAT
>JALRJT010000196.1 GCA_023254985.1 Ilumatobacteraceae bacterium
CCTCGATCAAGTTGAGCAATCCGCCGACACCCGTTGCCACCACCGGCACGCCACACGCGGCTGCTTCGAGTGCGACGAGGCCGAAGCTCTCGCTGCGCGAGGGCACGAGGACGACGTCAGCTGCTCGATAGAAGGTCGACAACAAGTGATGTGGCTGTGGCTCGTAGAAGAGCACTCGATCGCTGACGCCGAGGGTCTCGATGAGCTCGTGCACTCGTTGCATCTCTTCCATGCCGTCTGCGCCACTTGCTCCGCCGACGACAACGAGGCGCGCAGTGCGATCCTTTAGGGCTGCGAGCGTGCGGACCGCAACATCAAGGCCCTTCAAAGGTTGGATGCGTCCGACAAAGAGCAAGATGTTTCCCGCACCGAGGCCAAGCGCGTGTCGCGCGCCCCTGCGATCACCGGGCGAAAAGAACGCGCGCTGCACACCAGGTGCGAGCACCTCGATACGACCAGGGGCCTTTCCGTACAGCGACTCGAACTGCGAACGCTCTTCGGTGCAACTCACGAAGATGGCATCTGCGCATCCGATCACTTCGGTCTCGGCGCGATCGCGCACTATGGACTCGACATCTCCGCCGAGGCTCTTCACGCGGGCAAAGGTGTGGAAGGTGGTCACGAGCGGCAGGTTCAATTCGTGCTTGAGGCGATGCCCCGCTAGTCCCGACAGCCAGTAGTTGGCGTGCACGAGATCCGTGCCACCGTTTCGACCGATGTGCCATGCGACGCCATCGGTGAACTCATCCACGACACCGAGGAGCTCATCCTTCGGTAAATCGGTGGGACCAGCATCAATATGCACCACCCGGTGGTGGGGTTCGACTTCGACGACTTGCGGGAGCGCATCGCTCCAGCGACGGGTGTACGTCGTGCACTCGATGCCTTGGCTTGCAAGTCCCGACACGAGTTCGCGGACATAGACGTTCATCCCTCCACCGTCACCAATGCCCGGCTGGGCAAGTGGAGAGGTGTGCATCGACAGCACGGCGACGCGTTGCATCACCTATGAAACCTATCTAGGTAAACGAATATTCCGACGAGGGAGATATCTCTCCTCGTCAGTCCTGGCGGTCGCCGGAGGTGAAACTGCGGTACACGGCAATCAGCGTCTGCTTCTGCTCTTTCGTCAACGCTTCGTCGTTGGCGATGGCGTCCACCACGGTCGTTCTGTCCGCATCGTTCGGATCCAGGATTCCGGCCCGCTCATACAACGACTCCGCAGAAATCTGCAACGCGCGAGCGAGTTGCTGCAGGATCTCCGCAGACGGCTTGCGCAACCCACGTTCGATTTGTGAGAGATATGGATTGGACACACCGGCGAGACGTGCAAGATCTCGGATCGACTGCTGGGCAAGTTCTCGTTGCTGACGAATGAAGTTGCCGACATCCGGCAGGCGTCGCTCGGTCATTGCGAACTACTCGCCGAGCAACGAGTCGACGTTTGCCCCGCCATCCTTGTATCGACGCACGAGGGCTGCGGTCAGCGCGTCGATCTCGTCGAACAACGCGCGTCGCTCCGATGATCGTGCCGATTCGAAGGCCGCCAATTCGTCGATCACGGCACGCAAACTGTCGACGTCGAGCTGACGGAGTGATCCGAAACCGATGGACTCGCACAGTCGTTCGAGTTCTACGACGAGCGGATGGTCGGCTGAGACGTTCGTCTCACGCGGTGGACGTGCAGACCCGCCGCCATGTTCCTGTCCGAAGACCTCGGCGAGTTCGCGCTCAACGTTCACCGACGGATCGTTCGACTGACGGCGACGCTCCTCGTCACGGGCCAGATCAAGCCGCCCTTGTGCCAGTCGGCGCACGAAAGAGACCGCGTCCTCTTGAGACTGCAAGCTGGCACGACGAGCACGAATCTCCTCCACCGAAAGCGCGTCGAAATTCGTCATTGACATCCTCCCGAAACCGGGGGAAGCACTGCCACTTCGTCGGACGCGCCGACGGGGTGCTGCAACTCGACACTTTCACCATTCACCCACACTCGACAGGTGCCGAGGACTGACTCGAACTGCGGACCGAATCGTGATACCGCGATGCTCAACACCTCTTCAACGGTTGAACCTTCGATCACCTCTTGTGAGGTTCCTGCCGCTTCACGTGCAGAGGCGAACAATCGGAGGTGAGCCACGACCTCATCGTAGTGTTGCCACTACCCTGCGTTGGGATGAAGTCCGCACCGATTCGCGCTCGCTTCCTCGTCGTGCGCCACGGTCAAAGTTTGTGGAACATCGAACAACGCTGGCAGGGTCGCGCCGACATCGACTTGAGTGAACATGGAATCGCGCAAGCTCGTGCAGCAGCGACGAAACTCGGCGGCTTTGACTTCATTGCATCCAGCAATTTAAGGCGCGCACTCGATACGGCACACATCATCGCGGAGCATCACGGTGTCGGCCCTGTGCACGTGGATGAACGCCTTCGTGAGACCCACGTTGGCCCGTGGGAAGGCCTCACGGTGCACGAGATCGAACAAGGATGGCCTGGCTTTCTTGCCGCACGGCGCAAACCGGAAGGGTTTGAGCCCGACGACAGCATCATGCAGCGCATGACCTCTGCGCTCGTCGACCTGTCAGAGCACTGCATCGATGGAACGGGGATGATCGTGAGCCATTCCGGTGTGATTCGCACGATGCGCCACTTGTTGAATGTGGCGAATCCGCGTCTCGCAAACTTGTCGGGCTCGTGGTTCTTCGTCCATGCAGACGACACCGTGACCGCTGGTGACATCGTCAGTGTCATCGACGAACACGATCTCGGCGAAGCCCTGTAAGTTTGAGCGCCATGCTCGGCCGCGGACTAGACGACTCCTTCAACGCGGAGATTCGCAACAACATCACCGCAGTCACGGCAGCACGACTCGTAACGAACGCCTGTTATCGCTTCGCCCCACCATTTCTCGCAATCATCGCCAAAGGCTTCGACGCCTCAATCGAAGACATTGGAATCGCCCTTGCGATATCGGAACTGACCGGGCTCACCTCCCCGATGGCGGGTCGCCTCGTCGACCGACTGACGCACCGCACGTCGATGCTGCTCGGACTCATCGGCACGGCCATCGGTTGCGTCATCGCAGCGCTGTCACCGAACCTTCTTGTTTTCGGCATCGGCGTCACCGTCCTCGCGCTCACGAAACAGAGCTTCGACCTCGGGCTCGGCGCCTGGATTGCCGACCACGTGAAATATGAACAGCGGGGACGCATCGTCGGACTGACAGAGACCTCATGGGCACTCGGGCTTCTCGTCGGCGTGTCCGCAATGGGCGTGATCACAGCAATCAGTTCGTGGCGCGTGGCGTACTGGGTCGGAATCATCTCGCTCGTCGCCTTCATCGTCGTGATTGCTGGTCGCATCAATGCACAACCGCGCGCCACCCACGACCAAGTGCATGGGGCGCCGAGGCGCATCACGGGTCGAGCATGGCTCGTCGTGGCGACGATGTTTTGCATCATGGCG
>JALRJT010000197.1 GCA_023254985.1 Ilumatobacteraceae bacterium
GTGGATCGCAAGCTCGCGGCCCAGGCGGTCGTCGAAGGGTTTGCGCTCGCACACCACCGCTACACGGACTTGAAGACCGACGACAAGAAGGCCCCGAGGCTCGAGAGCGTGACGCTCGTCGGAACGGGTGCAGCGTTACAGGCCGGTGTGAAGCGTGGTGTCGTCACCGCGACGGCGACGAACATGGCGCGCGACTTCGCGAACATGCCTCCCGCCTATCTCACTGCGCGAATCTTCGCCGACAAGGCCGTCGAGATCGCGGGACAGACCGGACTCAAGGTCGAGGTGTTCAACAAGGACCAACTCCTTGCGATGGGATGTGGTGGAATCATCGGCGTCAACCGCGGCAGCGTCGAGCCACCCCGCATGGTGCGACTCACCTACAAGCCGACCGGCGCCAAGGGCAAGCCACACCTGATCATGGTCGGCAAGGGCGTGATGTATGACTCGGGTGGTATTTCCCTCAAGCCGTCCGATCCGTCACACGCGATGATGAAGGGCGACATGAGCGGCGCGGCCGCAGTGCTCGCCACGATGAGCACCTTGAAGGCACTCGGCTGCACGAACAACGTGACCGGTTATCTCATGTGCACCGACAACCTTCCGTCGGGCAGCGCCATGGCGATGGGTGACGTGCTCACGATGCGCAACGGCAAGACCGTCGAGATCCACAACACCGATGCTGAAGGTCGCTTGATCTTGGCCGACGGACTTTCGCTCGCCGTCGAACAGAAGCCCGATGCCGTGCTCGACATCTGCACGCTCACTGGTGCGATGGCACGAGCGCTCGGCAGTGGAATGGCTGGTGTGCTCGGCAACAACCAGAAGTTGGTGGACCAGCTCCTCGCTTCGGCAGAGCGCACCTCCGACAAGTTGTGGCAGATGCCCCTCGAGCAGGAGTATCGCTCGGCGCTCGACAGCTACGTCGCCGACATGAAGAACGTCGGTGGTGAGGCCGGTGCCATCACCGCTGCGTTGTTCCTCGAAGAGTTCGTCGGCACGACGCCGTGGGCACACATCGACATCGCTGGCCCGATGTGGTCGGATGCCGACAGTGGTTGGTTACAGAAGGGGATGACCGGCTACGGAACCCGACTGCTCATCGACGCTGCACTCAACTTCAAGCGACCAGCTCGCAACTGACGCTCGTCCAGGTCGACGGGGTCACCGCGTGATGCGGATCGTGTCGACGTCACCCGTCTTCGTGAACGAGACGGTTACGCCTTTGTAGGTGACAGTGTCGCCCGCCAGAAGCAAGTCGAACGTTCTCGACTTGCCCGATGGAACGACATGGTCTGCCCAGCGATCACCTGCATCGGTATCCGTGTAGCCAGAGCTCCCCGCATACCTGTTGGTGTCAGTCGTCGTATCGATCCAGTAGACGGCAACTCCATACCGCCCGGCGCCCATTCGTGTGCCCCAACCTTCGGCACGATGTGACTCGATGACGAGGGCGTTCGTCGCACTCAGTGGAACGATGATTCCGCGGGGGCCATGTTGGTTTCGTTCCAAGGGAATGAGCGACATCTCGAGAGAAGTCTGCGACTGGGGCATGCAGTACAGCTGGTCGGGGCCGAGCCAGCCTGAGAAGAATGCATCCCACGCATTCAGGACCACAGAGCTTCCGTTCTGGTTGTCCATGATGCTGATGTTTGAGCGCGGCGTGTGACCGGCGAGGCCCATTGGGTGGCCCCACTCATGAATCCAGAAACTCCACAGTTCAAAGTTGTTGTTGTAGAAGTACTCGGAACCTCCGAAGAGGTTCTTGATTCGACCTTCTGCTGACTGCAGGTTGTAGTTGGCCATCCCGACGTCGGGCTCACCGAGTTTGATCGACCGAGGAAAAAGCACGAACACGAAATCGGAATTTGAATAGTTCACTACTGGGTCCGAGATCGCGATCATCTCGGATGCGATCTGTTCGACCTTGTCGCGGACACCCTTCTTGAATCCGTAATCGGGAACCGGTTTCGACATGCGGAACCACTGCTTCGGAAATTGCCAGTTGAAAGAGAGCGTTCCATTCGAGTTGAAGGCAAACCACTTATTGAATTCGGCGATCTGGGCCTCAGCATCGACCAATTCTTTGGCCGTGCCGAGAGCGTCTGGGAATTCGATTGCGACCAGTTGGACGTTTGCAACTCCCGATGTCGGGAGAGTCGGTGTGCCGTTGGAGTCGCCACGGGGAAAGCCGACATTCCACGGTTGATATTTCACCGCCCGTGCTTCGCGGAGGCGACAACTCTCGTGGTTCGTTCCCCCTGCGACCATTGATGGTGCGGTCGGATTCTTGGAAAGCGTCACCCATTTGAGTGAGTCATCGCTGAATTGGCGACACTCGAGGTATCCGACTGAGAGTGCATAGGTGTCACCGACCATTGCGCACGGCCCGAGGTCCTTTGGCTGGGTTCCCGGCGGAACGGTCGCCGTTGGGGCAGCGGTCGAGCTCACGACAAGATTGCTTGGCTTCGTGAATTGGAACTGTCCCTCGGTGCCGAAACAGCCATTCGGCGCGCCGTAATCGCGCCCGAATGCGTAGTAACTGACCGTTCCTTCGGCCGACGGGGCAGTCGTCTTGAGTGTGAACGTCGCGGTGTTCCCTCCGTTGGAGAGAACGGGAACTCCCATCGAGCCGTCCTTGAAGTTCGGGTCGTTGATCCATGCATTCATGTCGGGGTATCGAGGGGATCCACTGAGTGACAAGATCGGGCCGCAGGTGATGGTTGCAGTCAGCGTCACAGGTTGGGAGGGTCGAACCGGGTTCGGGCTTGCAGTGATCGTCCAGGAGCTATGCCCAACTGGTCCGTTGACCCCCTTGGCTTCAGTGGTGGATGTCTGAACTTTCTTCCTCCACTTGAGCAACTTTCCAGATTTCCGACAGACATAAGCCGTCTTTGCCACCGTGCGTGTCAGTCCTGCACGTGCACACTTTGTTCCTGCGATGGTCGGCGTCGTGCTCGCAATTGCCGGTGTGACGGAAGCGATCGCAAGGGCCGTGGCCAGTGCAAGAATCCCGCGTCGCATTCTCATGGAGTGCTGCTGCTTTTCTTCTTCCAGACAAATCCATTTCGTGAAGCGGAGCATCGAATCGTCTGGCCATCGACCACGCGTTCAATTCCGGGATATGGACATGACGAAGAAGGTGGGGACGACCTCACCGACATTTCAAGTCGTGGTTCTGATGGCCTTGCGAGTTCTGCTGGAGTGGCCGGGACGAGAGGGCTGAGGCTCGCAGCACCAGCGACGAGTGCTTGGCAGATCACACACATCTCTGAGACGCTACCGACTCAGCTGGGGTACCACGGACGGGATAGTGGATGTGCCCATCTGTGGGCGAGACGAACTCAGCCCTTCTGGGTGCCGACCTTCAAGTCCTTGAACGGTGACTTCGAGTCGATGCCGGCGTCCTTGGGGAGGCCGAGCACGCGCTCAGAGACGATGTTGCGCATGACTTCGTCCGATCCACCGGCGATGCGCATGCCGGGTGCGCCGAGGAGCAACTGACTCCAGGCGTAGGTGCCCCATTCGCCGGTGTCGGCCTGCAACTTCGCGCCGAGCACGTGTGACACGAGATCGTTCATGCGCTTCTGGTTGTCGACGAGCGCCATCTTGCCGATCGACATCTCGGGTCCTGGGGTCTGGCCGGCACGAATCTTGTCCATCGCACGCTGGCCGGTGTAGCCCTGGATCTTGGTGTTGATGTACAAATCAGCGAGCATTTCGCGCACGATCGGATCGGAGTCCATTCCGTAGTGACGGATCATGGCAAGGAGACGCGTCCACATCGACGTCTCGCCGCCACCCATCGTGCCGATCGAGGCACGCTCGTTCATGAGCGTGGTGAGCGCGACGTTCCATCCGTTGTTCACATCGCCAAGTCGGTGGTCGTCGGGCACGCGCACCTCGTTGAAGAACACTTCGTTGAAGCTCGCGCCACCGGTCATCTGGCGAAGCGGGCGAATCTCGACGCCGGGTGCGTGCATGTCGACGATGAAACCGGTGAGACCCTTGTGCTTGGGCAAGCTCACGTCCGTGCGGCAGATGATCTCGCCGATGTCGCTGAACTGAGCGCCCGAAGTCCACACCTTCTGGCCGGTGATGACCCATTCGTCCCCGTCGCGTTCGGCCTTGGTCTGCAACGACGCAAGGTCGCTTCCTGCGCCGGGTTCGGAGAACAACTGACAGCCGACGATGTCGGATCGCCACATCGCGCGCAGATAGAGGTCTTTGGCGCGATCTGTTGCGTGCGCGAGGATTGTCGGGGCGACCATGCCGAGACCGATCTGGAACACACCGAGGCTCGGCGTGCGATAGTCGCGTTCGACCTGGTTGTATGCACGCTCATGCGCTGGCGTGAGACCTGCGCCGCCGTATTGCGTCGGGCCGGTGATCCAGCCGAAGCCGTTGTCGAATCGCGTGGCCTGCCACTCCTTGGCCTTGCGCAAGACTTCCATTTCTGCTTCGCGACTGCGTTCTTCGAACATCGCGACGTTGTCGGATCCCTCGCCCCACACGAAGGCCTTGGCGGCTTCCTTGCGCTCCGCGTTGCGCTCGAGGAATTCGCGCGCCTGTTGGGTGAATGCTTCGACCGAGACCGTGTTCGACATGGGCTCAACCGTATCCAGTCGGGTCGCCATGGGCGAAGGCGTGCCAACTAGTGTTGACCCACATGGGTCAGCCAGTTGCCACCAAGAAACTGCCGTCCGCGACGCCTGGTCGGGTGCGCTTCGAGATCAACCGATCGCTCACGGGTCAGGGTCACGAGCACTACGTCAGTGCCGCAGATGCGCGGGGCTCCAAGCCGGCCGATGTGCTCGCCCGACGCCTGTTCGCCACGGGTTCGGTGACGGCGGTGCACGTGTACGGCAACATGATCACCCTCGACGTGACGTCATCGGCGAGCGAGACCGCACTGCAGACTGCCGTCGAGGACATGTATCAGTACTGGACCCCCGGCAAGGTTCCGCCGACGGAAGAGGAACTGATGGCCCAGGTGCCCAAGTCGGCGGCTCCCGCCGCAACGGGGGATTCCGGTGCACCAGCTTCGAGCGACCCGAACCTTGCCAAGATTCCGCCCGCACTGCTTGCTCGCAGTCAGGCCGCACTCGCAAAAGCCCGCGCGAAGCAGGGCTGAGTTACGCGCGCGTGTGCGCGTGATGGGAAACTGAAGTCCGACATGGTCGACATCTCGCTGCACGACGTCGCCGACGAACTCGGCGTCCATTACATGACCGTGTATCGCTATGTTCGCCAGGGGCTCCTGCCCGCCACCAAGCGCGGTCGCACCTGGTACGTGGCCCCGAGCGATGTCGAGGAATTCCGGTCGAGCAAGGTCGCGGTCATCGAGGATCCACAGCCGAGCGGTAGACGGAGTGCTCCGTGGGACAAGCGTCTCGAGGCCCGACTCGTCGAAGGTGACGAGCGAGGCGCGCTCGAGGTGCTCGAATCGGCGTTGAAAGCAGGTAATGACGTCTCTTTCGTGTATCTCGACGTGCTTGCTCCGGCGCTTGCCTCGATCGGTGAGCGCTGGGCCGCCGGAGAACTCGGCATTCACGTCGAGCATCGCGCAAGTGGAATCGCTCTGCGCATGATCGGCTTGATCGGTTCGCGGTTCAAGCATCGCGGGGTGTCCAAGGGTGCGGTCGTGATGGGTGCGCCGGCGGGCGAGGAGCACGCGCTCGTCATCAGCATGGTCGCCGATCTCGTGCGTCACGAGGGATGGGAAGTGCACGACCTCGGTGCGAACATGCCTGCGGATGCGTTCGCCCACGCCGTCGAGGTGAGTAACGACGTCGTCGCGGTGTGTGTTGGTGTCACCGTCCCGCAGGCGTTGTCGTC
>JALRJT010000093.1 GCA_023254985.1 Ilumatobacteraceae bacterium
ATCGACACCGAACCACGTTGCTGGAATCCGGTTGCCTGTCCGGTCTCCTGCTCGAGGGTGGCGAACAAATTCGTCGTGTATTGCGCGAGCCGGGTCAAGTTATTCGTGGCGCGGAGCTGACCGACGAGACCCGCCGCATGCCATGTGGTGCCGGACGTCAGCTGCTTGCGCTCAAGGAGGACGACGTCGGTGACTCCCCGCTTGGCGAGGTGGTAGGCGACGCTGCAGCCCACTATCCCACCGCCCACGATGACGACACGGGCGCTACTTGGCAGGTTGGCCATAGTTTTCCTCTTCCCAGGTTTGGCACATTTTCAGCAGGGATTTAGTATGTCACACACTCAAAAATTCTGACCAGCGACGACGTCGTCGCACAGAGAGCGGGGAAAACATGGGCGAGCGCGCACGGATCGTGATCATTGGTGGCGGTATCGCGGGCGTGAGCGCCCTTTATCACCTCGCCAAGATGGGCTGCACGGACGTGCTGCTCCTCGAGCGTGACGAATTGTCGTCGGGGTCCACCTGGCATGCGGCCGGCAACGTGCCGACCTACTCGGGCAGCTGGAGCATCATGAAGGTCCAGAAGTACTCGGCCGAGCTGTATCGCGAACTCGCCAAGGACACCGAGAACCCGATCAACTACCACGTCACCGGCTCGGTGCGTCTCGCGCACTCGAACGAGCGCATGGCCGAGTTCAAGCACGTGACGTCGATGGCGCGCGCCAACGGCATGGAATACGACGTGCTCACGCCAAAGGAACTGAAGGACCGCTATCCGCTCCTCGAAACACACGACCTCGTTGGCGCACTGTGGGACCCGTTCGATGGTGACATCGACCCGTCGCAGATCACCGCGGCAATGGCGGCAGCCGCTCGCAAGATGGGCTCGCGCGTACGACGCAACGAGCGTGTAATTGCACTCAAGCAACACGCCAACCATGAGTGGACGGTGACCACCGACAAGGCGGAAATCGAGTGCGAGATCGTGCTGAATGCGGCCGGATATCGCGCAGGCGAAGTGATGGCGCTCATCGGGCGTCACCTGCCGATCATGACGATGTCGCACCAGTATCTGATCACCGAGGAGATCCCTGAGCTCGAGGCACGCGGCGAGCACAAACTTCCGCTGCTGCGCGATCCGGACACCAGCTACTACCTGCGTCAGGAACGCTCCGCGTTCATCCTCGGACCATACGAGTGGCAATCCACGGCAATGTGGCTGGACGGCATCCCCGACCAGTTCGCCAACATGCTGTGGCCAGCCGACATCGAGCGACTCGAAAAGCAGATCCTCGATGCGGGCGAACGAGTGCCCGTGATCGGTGATGTAGGCATCGCCAAGGTCGTCAACGGACCAATTCCTTATGCACCTGACGGCAACCCCTATCTCGGACCCGAGCGTGGCATGCGCAACTTCTGGCACTGCAACACGTTCAGCTTCGGCATTGCCCAAGGTGGCGGCGCCGGCAAGGCAATCGCCGAATGGATCTTGAACGGACGTCCGGAGTTCGACCTGTGGTCGATCGATCGTCGTCGTTACAAGGAATATGCAACGACGCAATACACCGTCGACAAGGCGCTCGAGGTCTATCAGAACGAATACGCAATGGGCTTCCCGTTCGAGGAACGTCCCGCTGGTCGACCGTCATACATGTCGCCGCTCTATGACCTGCTCAAGTCAAAGGGTGCACAGTTTGGCGCACGCGGTGGTTGGGAACGCCCGACCTATTACGACCCGAAGGGCGAAGTCACCGACCACACGCTGTCGTTCTTCCGCAAGCAGGGTTGGCGCAAGGTAGTCGCCGAGGAATGCCATGCTGCACGCAACGGTGTCGCAGTCCTCGACTTGCCGGGCTTCACCAAGATCCAGGTCTCTGGTCCTGGTGCAACTGCATACCTCGACAACCTGTTGTGCACGAAGTTGCCAAAGGTTGGTCGTCTCGGACTCGTCTATGCACTCCTGCCGGACGGCAAGGTGCTGAGCGAGTTCACGGTCGCCCGCATGGCCGACAACGAGTACTACCTCGTCGGCGCGGCGAGCTCCGAGTGGCACGACCTCGACGTCCTCGAAATGGCATTGCCAACCGACGGGTCCGTGACGCTCCGCAACATCACCAAGGACTACGGCTCGATCATCGTCGTCGGTCCGAAGTCGCGCGAAGTGCTGTCCAAGGTGACGACGACGTCGCTCGACAACGCATCGTTCCCGTGGCTCTCGCACCAGTTGATCGACACCGCCTTCGGCAAGGTGCTCGCGCTGCGCGTCAACTACGTGGGCGAACTCGGCTGGGAACTCCACGCCGCGAACGGCCAGATGGTCGACCTCTACAAAGCCATCTGGGCTGCCGGCGAACCGCACGCCATTCGCGATATGGGCATCTACGCCGTCGACAGTCTGCGCCTCGACAAGAACTACCGCGGCTGGAAGGGCGATCTGGAAATCGGCTTCTCGCCGTTCGATGCCTCGCTCGACCGCTTCGTCGATCTCTCGAAGGCGAACTTCGTCGGCAAGGACGCACTCGTCGCAGAGAAGGCCAAGGGTTCCGCATACCGATTCGTCGGCATGACGCTCGATGTAGACGGCGAGGCAGACGCTCCGTTCTGCGCGGGCATCTTCGACGGCAGCAAGCGCGTCGGCATCGTCACCTCGGGTGGCTGGAGCTTCACGCTCGACAAGAGCGTCGCGCTCGGTTACGTCGAGCCGAAGTACGAGACCGTCGGCACCAAGCTCGAAGTCGAGATCTTCGGTAACCGAGTTCCGGTCACTGTCGGCAGCGAACCACTCTTCGATCCGAAGAACGAGCGTCTGCGCTCGTAATCAGCGTGCCGCAAACTGCGCGGCAGCAAATGAGATTGCCTCGCGGAGGACGTCACCGATGAAGGTGAGTTCTTCGCGACCGCAGACGAGCGTCGGGGCGACGACGAGAACCGGATCGGCGCGGTCGTCTGCGCGACAGATCAATCCCGAGGAAAAGATGCGCGGCGACAGTGCGTCGCGCAACAACCAGTTGCACTCCTCCGGTGTGAAGGACTCCTTGGTTTCTTTGTCCTTCACCAACTCAACGACTCGGAAATAACCGGCGCCCCGAATATCGCCGACGAGTGGAAGTTCACGGAGTCCCTCCATCACCTCTCCGAAGTACTCCTCATTCCGACGGACGTTGCCGAGAATGTCCTCGCGCTCCATCACATCCAAATTCGCGAGAGCGACTGCACAGGACACCGGATGCCCACCGAAGGTGAGGCCGTGCATCAATACTGATCCGTCGCCTTCGAGGAATGGCGCTGCGAGACGATCGCTCGCAATGACGCCACCGAGGGGTGCGTATCCACTCGTCACGCCTTTGGCGAAGGTGATCATGTCAGGTTGGTATCCGTAGCGCTGGCAACCGAACCACTCACCGAGTCGACCGAATGCACAGATCACCTCGTC
>JALRJT010000024.1 GCA_023254985.1 Ilumatobacteraceae bacterium
CGCTCGTGGACGAACTGGGCAACCTCCCCGAAACGCGGCACGGGTCCCGAAAAGTCGATGTCCTCAATGATTCGCACGCCATGGCCGATGCGATGCGCTCGGCAGTCGACGACGGCCTGGCGAATCGACTCCACTCCATCGCCTTCTCCTGCGTGCAACGTCACGTTCCCGCCGGCTTGGTGCACCAGGTCGACCGCGTCCTTATGGCGCACTGCGGGTCCACCTTTTTCGCTCCCTGCAAGGTCGAAGGCGATGACCGTCGATCCGACCCGATCGGCGACGAGACGAGCGACAGCACGCGAGTTGTCCTCCGTGCGCATCGCACAACAAATCAACCCCACGCGCACACCGAGGCGCGACCCAGATGCCTCAAGCTCATCGGTGATGACATCCACGACGCGCTCGAGTGACAGCCCCCCAGAGGTCATCAGTTCGGGTGCGACGCGCACCTCACCGACGTCCACGCCCTCGGCTGCGACGTCTTCGACCCACTCGCGCGTCACACGGCGAATCGCCTCTTCGTTCTGCATGAGCGAAACGGTGTGCGTGAACGTCGTCAGATACGTTTCGAGCGAGTTCCCCGGCATCCCCTGGTCGAACCAATCAGCCAGCGCCGCGACGTCGGTCGACGGGAGATCGCGATAGCCCTGCTCGCGAGCAAGGTCGATGATCGTCGCTGGGCGAAGCGCCCCGTCCAGGTGATCATGCAACGTCACCTTGCGCAACGCCGAGAGAAACTCACTCACCAGGTGTCCACCATCGGTCGCTTCTTTCCGGTGCGCGGACCAGCAACCGGACTTGCTTCGAGCGCCGCGATCAATCGTGCGCGCGTCTCGGTTGGCTCGATGACGTCATCGATCTCGACGTGGCTCGCCATCGACAACGCTCCGCCGCGCTCGTACGCGGATGCAATCAACTTCGCTTCGAGCTCCTCGCGCTCGGCAGGAGTTGCAGCGGCCTCAAGCTCCTTGCGGAATCCGAGCCGCACCGCACCCTCGAGACCCATGCCGCCGAACTCGCCGGTCGGCCACGACACGATGAGGTCCTTGGCGTGAAAGCTTCCGCCCGCCATCGCCTGCGCGCCGAGTCCATATCCCTTGCGCAACACCACCGTCATCCACGGCACCGTCACGCTCGCTCCAGTGACGAACAGTCGTGCGAAGTGTCGCACTTGCGCTGAGTGCTCTGCATCCGGCCCGACCATGAATCCCGGGGTGTCACACAGCGAGACGATTGGCAGGTCGAAGGCATCACACAGCTGAATGAACCGCGCCATCTTGTCGGCGGCATCTGCATCGATCGCCCCACCGAGGTGCACCGGGTTGTTCGCCACGATGCCCACTGGACGACCGGCGATGCGCGCGAGAGACGTCACGATCCCTACCCCGAAGTCGCGTCGCAGCTCGAGCACCGAGTCGCGATCCACGATCCCCTCGATCGCCCGACGAACTTCGTAGACCCGCACGCGCTCTACGGGCACGACGTGGGCGAGTGACGCAACATCTGGCTCACTCCACGATGCACGCCTGCCCTGAAAATACGACAGGTATTGCTTCGCGACCGAAACGGCCTCGACGTCGTTGGCGACACGCACGTCGACCACACCGTTCTTGGTCTGCACCTCGATCGGGCCGATCTCGGTCGGAGCAACCACCCCGAGACCTCCACCTTCGATCATCGCTGGGCCCGCCATCCCAATGTTGGAGTCCTCGGTCGCGATCACGACATCGCAACAGCCGAGCAACGCTGCATTCCCGGCGAAGCAATAACCAGATGCGATCCCGACGAGCGGCACGAGACCCGACATAGACGCAAACGCCGCAAACGACATGACATCGAGACCAGCGACGACTGGCGCGTCGGTGTCACCAGGACGTCCACCACCACCTTCGGCGAAGAGCACCACCGGCAACATGTTGCGACGCGCCACTTCGAGCACGCGATCGGTCTTCTTGTGGTTCACGTACCCCTGCGTGCCGGCGAGAACCGTGTAGTCATAACTCATTGCGAGCACGTTCGCCCGCCCGTCTTCTGCGACGTCGACGTTCACCGTTCCCGTTCCACAGATCAACCCATCGGCCGGCGTGTTTGCGATCAAGTCCTCTTCGCTGCGTCGCTGTCGCTGCGCCGCAACACCAAAGCCGCCGTATTCTTGGAACGAGCCCGCATCCAACAAGTCGTCGAGATTCTCGCGCGCCGTGCGGCGACCCTTCTCTCGTCGCTTCGCGACCGCCTCAGGTCGCGATGAATCCTGCAAGTGTTCGCGGCGTGCCCGCAGACGTGCCACGTCCACTCGATC
>JALRJT010000047.1 GCA_023254985.1 Ilumatobacteraceae bacterium
ATTTTTTCAATAATATCTTTTTTATTATCACCTGTTACAAGTAAATATACGTGTTCGACCACGACCCACATCCTGTGCCTCCCCCGATTTGGCAGTTTCCCCCGTCGTCTGAGTGGCCGCATTCAGATCTCGTCGGGCGAGGAGCAGACCTTCAGCCATCGACGCTGATAGCTGCCTATCAATCGGGCATCTTTCCGATGCCAACGGACTTCACCAACGACGACGACATTGGATGGTGGTCTCCCCTCCGGCGAGGGATCCTTCCGCTCGACGGACTCCGCGTTACTCGCTCAATGAGGAGAAGTGCGCGCCGATACCACTGCACCGACAACCAGCAGTTTGAACGCGTCATGAGGGGCTGTGCCGTACAAAACCGACCTGGTGGTTGGATCACCGAGAGTTTCATCGAGGCCTACGTGGAACTTCACGACCTTAGATGGGCGCACAGTGTCGAGGTACTCGACGATTCAGGAACTCTCGTTGGCGGACTCTACGGAGTTCGTATCGGACGTTTCTTCGCCGGCGAGTCGATGTTCCACCTTGCTCGTGATGCTTCAAAGGTCGCACTGATGCACCTCGTTCGAGAGATGCAGTCCCGATCGATGGAGCTCCTCGACGTGCAGTGGTTGACGCCACATCTCGCCACGCTTGGTGCCGTCAGCATCCCGCGCGAGGACTATCTCGGTCGTCTCGCCCCTGCCGTTACGGCGTAGCCTTGAGCCATATGGCGACACGCCGAGATGAACCGTGGTTGATGCGCACCTACTCGGGTCACTCAAGCGCTGCAGCATCGAATGCGCTCTATCGACAGAACCTTGCCAAGGGACAGACGGGTCTCTCAATCGCTTTCGACCTCCCCACTCAAACGGGATACGACCCGGATCATGTCCTCGCACGCGGTGAAGTCGGCAAGGTCGGTGTTCCGATTGCTCACCTTGGTCACATGCGCACGCTTCTCGACGGAATCCCTCCACGGGACATGACTACGTCGATGACCATCAACGCACCAGCTGCATGGCTGCTCTCGCTCTACGTGGCCCACGCAGCCGAGCATGGAGTCGCAAGCAAAGAGCTCAGGGGAACGACGCAGAACGACGTGCTCAAGGAGTATCTCTCGCGCGGAACTTTCATTTTTCCCCCGACGCCGTCTCGCAAACTGACCGTCGACACCATCATCTGGTGCGCGCAGCACGCACCGAAGTGGAACCCAATGAACGTCTGCTCCTATCACCTCCAGGAAGTCGGAGCGACGCCCGTACAAGAAATCGCCTTCTCACTTGCCAATGCGATCGACATCCTCGACGCGGTGCGCTCGAGTGGCCAGATTGAGCCAGACAAATTCCCCCAAGTCTTCGGCGCGATGTCGTTCTTCGTCAACGCGGGAATTCGCTTCATCGAAGAAATGTGCAAGTTGCGTGCGTTCACCCAGCTGTGGGAACGCATCGGCCGTGAGCGATACGGAATCACCGATGAAAAAGCCCTTCGGTTCCGCTACGGAGTTCAGGTCAATTCGCTCGGGCTCACCGAATCTCAACCTGAAAACAACGTGCAGAGGATCGTGCTTGAGATGCTTGCTGTAACACTGTCCAAGGATGCGCGTGCACGAAGCGTCCAGCTTCCTGCCTGGAATGAAGCACTCGGGCTCCCACGACCTTGGGATCAGCAGTGGTCTTTGCGAATGCAACAAGTTCTCGCATACGAGACCGACTTGCTCGAATACGGTGATGTGTTTTCAGGATCTCACGTCGTTGAATCCAGGACCAAAGAACTTGGTGATGCCGCGTGGGCCGAGCTTGAAGAGATCCTCAGCCTTGGCGGAGCATTCGAAAACGTCGAGCTGCTGAAAGGTCGCTTGGTGTCATCAATGGCCGAGCGCACTCGACGCATTGAGTCGGGCGAGCTCTCCGTCGTCGGCGTGAACGTCTTCACCGAGACGGCCGAGTCGCCGTTGGGTGGAGACGACAACATCCTGACCGTCGACAAGTCAATCGAAGAGACGCTCATCGATGACGTGCGTCACTGGAGAGGCGATCGAGACGACCACGCGGTCTCGACGGCACGTCGCGCACTCGCTGACGACATTCGAGCCGGTCACAACGTCGTGCCAGCATCGATCGCGCTCGCACAGGCGGGCGGTACGACTGGCGAATGGGCGGACATCCTGCGTGAATCCTTCGGTGAATACCGAGCACCAACGGGCGTCGGTGCAGCGATCGGTCGGCGGGCGAAAGAGCTTCGCGAGGTTGCGGACTTCGTCCAACAGATGCCAGGCGGGCCGCCAAAGGTCTTGATCGCGAAGCCCGGTCTCGACGGGCACTCGAGCGGCGCCGAACAAATTGCCGTTGCAGCTCGCGACTCGGGCATGGAGGTCGTGTACAGCGGCATCCGGCTCACACCAGAACAGATCGCAGCGTCGGCGCGCGACGAAGATGCCGATCTCGTTGGTCTCTCTATCCTCTCTGGCTCCCATCGAGAACTTGTTCCGAGCGTGATTGATCACATGACCAAGTTTGGAATTGATTCACCCGTCGTCGTTGGAGGAATTATTCCCGAAATTGACAGACGGTATTTCCTCGACAATGGAGTCGCCGCGGTCTACACGCCGAAAGACTTCGACATTGCGCGAATCATGGGTGACATTGCGCGAATCGTCGACGAACGTCGACGGGCAAGCTCCTGACGAATCCTCTACGGCTCCATCGTCGTCGACGATGCAAAACCGACGAATCCGGTTGCGGCTGGGAGTTGTAGCACCTGACCGGCGTAGACCTTGTCCGGATCAGTGATCCCATTGAGATCCATGAGTTCCTTCATGTTCAAGTTGTAGGTCTTGGCAATCTGGAAGAGCGAGTCTCCCATCTGCACGGTGTACATCACTGGTGCAGCTGAACTTGTCGTTGTCGACACTGGAATAGTCGACTCAACGACCGTTGTCTCACTGGCTGATTCGGAATCCGAACTCCGCGACGTGACAACTGCAAGGATGCCACTCACCAACGAGACGATGAGGAGCGACCACTGGAGTCGGCCGCGAAGGAACATCACTCGTATGTTAGACCGACCGACGCGCGAGAATGCCGCTGATCCGTGCGCGATTGAAGCGAGCGATCAACCAACACGGAATGTTGCCGACGAGAGCAAAGACGACGTTCCACGCAAAAAGGTGCCATGGGTTCCACAACACGAAGAGTGGTAGTGCCAGAAGTTGCCCGAGATGGGTCCGCTCTGCGCGCTGGCATTCCGCAATGAATCGTGCCACGCCCCCGTCTGAGCTCGATGGAAGTCGTCGCTTGGACAAGCCGCCAAACCAAGTTCCCGCATCAGGGATCATGTCCTTCCAACGGTGGACATAAGTGACTTTTCGATAGATACGCCCACCCAATTCCCAAGCCCGAATTCGGCTGAACCACCCCTCGCCTTGCAGGCGCTCGACGGGAAGTCGCGCCTGACGCCATCCGACGAGCGCCCCGAACATGATCCACGCGACGACGTCAATGACGAGCGCCACACGAAAGGAAACGTCGAAGAGCACCTGAGTAGTTTGCCCGACAACGACTACCGTATGCGCCGTGAGGAACGTGATCATTGCGATCGCCACGGTCGTGGCCATGGAGCCAATCACCTATGCGCTTCACCGCTGGGTCATGCATGGATTCGGGCAGGCGCTCCATCTCAGCCACCATCGAAACGCCGCACGTAGCACGCCCAGCCGATTCGAGCTCAACGATCTCTACCCAGTGTTGTTTGCCACGATCGTCGTGATTCTGCTGGCGATCGGTTTCAACGTGTCATCGGTAAGTGGACTTGTTCCCATCTGCATGGGAGCAACGTTCTATGGTTTGCTCTACGCAATCGTGCATGACGTCGTGATCCATCGGCGCGCGGGCATCTCCCTTGGCCGACGTTCTACCTTCCTCCGCAGGCTCGATCACGCTCATCGCACCCATCATCGGACGAATGGCGAGCCATACGGGATGCTTGCCCCCTATGCGCTCCGATTCGTTTCGAGGGGATTTCGTCCATCCCAGCGACCTTCGGCGTCATAAGGCTCGAATCGCGCAAAGAGTTCTTCGGCATACCACTTCCCTTGGTGGGTCTCGTCAATGACCTCGCGATGCCGTGCAGTTTGAAAGGCGAATTGGCGAGCGTCATCGAGGGACCGCCACAGACTGAACGTTCCCTGACGTCCGATCGGAGCTTCGCCGATTCCACATACCGCGATAAGCCCCGGGGCTTCCTGCAACTGACGGTCCACCTCCACCCCGGCACGGGCAAAGGCTCTCCATGACCTGAATCGAATGTTTGCTCGAGTAATGATTGCAACGATTCCGTCTTGACTTCCGTGCGTCAAAACCTCGTACGGTTTGAACCCCTGCCACGAACCATGCCCTCCGGTCGTGCGCAGTCGTGTTGACCAGGTCTCCCTTACAAATCTATGAGACGCCCAACGTCGCGCGACTGAACTCGTTGCAATGAACGCGTCAAATGCATCTTCGTCACGCCACACGATGAACGCAGCCGAACGGGAAAGGTCGGCACTCGGTGAAGTCGTTGCGCCAGCACCAGTGCCGAGAAGTCTCCAGAACAGCACTCCGTCGGTGTTCTTGAGGATTCGACGATCAAGTCCAAGACGTGCGAGCGCAAGGAAGCGACTTCTCCAGCTGATGAGATGGAACGTCGCGAACGAATGCATCGTTGACAATGTTGTCAGAGTCCTGAACGTACCGAGCCATATGAGCGCCCGCGCCAGGAAACCTTCGCCCCGACGAAGTGGCGAACGATTCCCGTTGCGAGAACAGTCCATGCAACGACGTCGAGTGCGGGTGAAAACCAGTACGACCACTTGCGATCGGGATACGACCGAGCCGTTCCGACCAATGTTCCGAGTCGAATCGCAAGAAGGACTCCACCAATCACGGGTGCGACGCCGGTCAGAACGAAGACCAGTGGAAGCACCTGAGTACACCCCACTTCAATCAACTGCACCAAGAGTCGTCCGCGACTCTCAACACCTGCCATGGAAATTGAGCGACCCCAGCCCCTCACCGTCGAGGAAAGATCCTCGAACATTCGCACGCGAAGGAAATCTGACCCATCGACCATCTCGACAATTCGTCCATCCCGATGCAAACTTCGGGCCAAGGCAACGTCTTCGATGAGTTCGCCGCGTACTCGCTCCATCAAGCGAAGATCCAGTGCATCCACACGACGAAACACCATGCACTGGCCATTTGCGATCACGCGCGAACCATCGATGGCTCCTGGTCGTCCATAGCGATAGACGAGCGACGTCAAGAGCGCCGCGTGCATCGCCTGTGCCCCGAGTGTCGGACACTCGAACGATCCGGCCACGGTCGTCAAGTCGGCATTATGGGCGGCCGCCCATTGCACCCCAACTTCCGGCATGTTCGGTTCAGGACGCGTGTCGGCATCGAGCGTGACAATCCAGTCACCGGTGGCGGCGGCAATCCCCTGTTCCAGGGCCCATGTCTTGCCGACCCAACCGGATGGTCTCTGAGCAGTGGAAATCACCGTCGCACCAGCCTGCGTGGCCACTTGCACGGTTCCATCCGTCGACTCATCGTCAACGACGATCACCTCGACAACTGATGGCGCCGAGGCGAGCGCGGCGAGCAACGGACCGATTCGTAATTCCTCGTCTCGCGCAGGAATCACCACGCTGATTCGGTTGTTCTGTCCCCGAGAAGCCGATGCAGTGAGACCCTCACGTGGCCGAGCAGACAACAGCAGTCGCTTCAACGTTGGGAGGGCGATGAAGAAAATTAGAAGTTCGGCGAGGATCCACCACGGCGACCACGAACCGACCACGGTGGCAACCTAGCCTGTTCGCATGCGAGTTCTCGCCGCCGTCGACAAGTTTCGAGGAACGGTCACTGCTGCTCAAGTTGCCGCGGCGATTGGACATGCGTGCTGGGAACTCGGCCATGAATGCATCGAGCGACCGATCGCCGACGGAGGTGAAGGGACGCTCGAAGCTCTCGGCGGGGCGAACAGGACGACTCGTGTCACCGATCCCCTCGGTCGACCTGTCGATGCACAATGGCGGATGTCGCAAGGTACTGCGATCATCGAGATGGCGCGAGCTTCGGGCTTGCAGCTGGTCGGCGGTAAAGAATCAAACGATCCCATCGCCGCCTCGACCGTAGGCACTGGACAACTCATCGATACCGCGCTCAACGAAGGAGCTGAACGCATCATCGTCTGTGTTGGTGGATCAGCGACGACTGACGGCGGGCTTGGAGCAGTTCAGGCGATTTCTACTCCAGCGCGACTCAAGGCAGTCGACTTCGTCGTTGCCTGTGATGTTCGAACACCATTCGTCGACGCTGCACGACAATTTGCTCCGCAGAAGGGGGCGTCGCCTGCCCAAGTTGAGTTTCTCGCCAATCGATTGACTCGGCTGGTCGATGACTACAGGGACAAGTTCGGGGTAGACGTCTCCGTCATCGAAGGTGCTGGGGCCGCAGGTGGTCTTGCCGGAGGTCTCGCTGCTCTTGGTGCACGACTTCAACCCGGCTTTGACATCGTTGCTGAAGAACTCGGACTGGAAGAACTCGTCAGTCGCAGCGACGTCATCATCTCCGGAGAAGGCTTCGTTGATGCGGAAAGTTTCAACGGCAAAGTCGTAGGTGGAATGAGAGAACTTTGCTTACGAACAAACAAACCAATCGGGGTCATTTGCGGAAACATCGATGCCGAAGTCTCTGATTACGTCCCACACATCAGCCTCGTCGACAAATTCGGAGAACATGAGGCGTTCAACGCAACTGCCACCTGCATCGAGCGAGCAACAGGTGAGCTGCTCGAACTCTTGAACTTCTAGATCAGCCCGAGACTGGCGAAGCGAGGGGTTTGCCCGCAAGGTCGGTGCCGAGAAGTATCAACACTGTCGCTTCACCCAGTTGACCGCTCTCCGTTGGAATCGGTGCGGGCATTGCTGCGGTCGTTACGCCACCAAGTTCAGCTGCCACGCGTGCAGCAGCAATTTCACTACCGGGAATGAAATAGACGACCGTTTGTGTCTGCTTCGGAGTGATTTCGCTCGCATTCGTGGCCGGCTGCACGATGAATCCACGACCCTGCAGGGCGGTGGTGAGTTCACCAGCGCTACCCGGCACCTTCGAAGCATTGGCGATCTGGACCTTGAAATTGGTCAGTGGAATTGTCGTATCGACCGTTGTTTCGACCGGGACGGAGTCTGTTGATGCGACATCGTCGGTCGGCTGGGCAATGCCACCATCGGTTGGATTTACTGATGACGAGTTGTCGCCATTGATGTCACGCAGGATCAAAAATCCAAGAATGACCGCAGCAACTGCCACGACGATCGATGTCGTCGAATTGAGGTTTGGTCGAGCTGGAGCTGCTGGTCTGCGGGGGCGTCGCTGGTCTTGATTCATACAATCACCGTACCTCTCCACGAATGACCAATGAGGTCATGGTTAATTCTCAGAGCCGGGTGTGGGAATTGAACCCACGACCTACCGCTTACAAGGCGGTTGCTCTGCCCCTGAGCTAACCCGGCACTTCCCTTCTGCTTATCGACATGTCATGCTACGCCCTGCGCGCGCGAACGATTTCGTACGCGGCAAGCGCAGTCGCAGCCGACACATTCAACGACGACAGCGATCCGAGCATTGGAATGCTGACGAGCACGTCGCATCGCTCTCTTACCAGACGCGATAGCCCGGGCCCCTCTGCTCCAAGCACGAGACAGATCGGTTCCCGTGCGAGATCGCCAATATCGAAGATGCTCTTGTCCGCTGCGTCGTGCAACCCGACGATCCACACGCCCGCTTCCTTCAATTGGCGTAACGCGGTCGGCAGTCCGCCGACGATGCACATCGGCACGTACTCGACGGCTCCCGCTGCAGACTTTGCGGCAGTCGGCGTGACATGTACGGCGCGATGTCGTGGGAGGATCACACCATCGACGCCGGCTCCGTCGCACGATCGCAAAATGGACCCGAGATTGCCTGGATCGGTCACACCGTCGACGGCGATGAGAAACGGCTTGCGCTTCGTCGGTGCATCTGACACGAAGCCTGCGAGATCGGCCTCAACAATTTCCTGCGCAAATGCAATGACTCCCTGTGGGGCTTCGCTACGTGCCTCTCGCTCAAGCTCACGGCGCGGAACCTTGCGAACTGGAACGCGCTGGTCACGAGCGAGATCGAGGATGTCGGTCATCACCGGGTTTTCGTCAAGTTCCTCAGAAACCACGATCTCATGCACTCGACGACGCCCGGCAAGGAGCAACTCCCGTACGGCCTGGCGCCCCTCAACCTGTGTCCCACCAAGCCCTCTGTCGTCGCGAGTGGCACGTTGCGCGCCGTCGCGCTGTGGACTGCGAGTTCTCGGTGGGCGTCGTCCCGGCTTGCGGGAGGATCCGCGCTCGTTCCGCGGTTTCACTTCAGGTCTCTCGAGATCAGTGCAACTGCAAAGCAGGCGATTCCTTCCGCGCGCCCGAGTGCGCCAAGTTCCTCTGCACGCCTGCCCTTCACCGTCACGGGCGCTCCAGCAGCACTCGAAAGATTCTCCTGCATCGCTGCACGCTGCGGTGCAAGCTTGGGCCGCTCGCACACCACGCTGCAGTCAACATTGAGGATTCGATACCCCTCGATAGACAATTTCGCTGCAACATTGCGAAGAATCTCGATGGAGTCTGCACCTTTCCATCGCGGATCAGTGTCGGGAAAATGCTCTCCGATGTCACCAAGACCTGCTGCACCAAGTAGCGCATCGGCCACCGCATGGGCAATCGCATCTGCATCACTGTGCCCGACGAGCGCGCGCTCGCCGTCGAAAATGACACCGCCGAGGACGAGCTTCTTTCCTGATGGAGTCTCTTCAAATCGATGGATGTCGAACCCCTGTCCGACTC